>JBEAPS010000170.1:0-6056 GCA_041164285.1 Pseudomonadota bacterium | reverse complement strand
CAGAGAATTGAGCCTGTCGTGGCTGTGAACATGAAGCAGGCATTGGAGACAGAGCGCAGTCTCAATAGACAGCCTGCCGGTCCTGGTCAGTTTGATGGGTTGGAACGACTTGCCAGCTCACTTTACTCAGGTGGACAGCACTCTAAAGTCATACCCATGATGCGCCGCTTGGCAGCCATTGATGCAAGACGTTTTGCTGACAGTCCTAGGCTATTGTGGATGGCAGGTGAATCTTCCTTTATCGAAGGTAAGTTTGCACTGGCAAATGATTACCTCCAGACGCTTCGAGGTAAATTTGCTGGGAATGAGTCGTCATCGCTTGCTGAGCTGCGCCTATTGGACATGAAGTTGCAAAAAGCAGACTCTCAGCTCTCGCCTGAATTGACGGAACAGTACACAAATTTATCATTAAATGATCGTGCTCCTTGGTCTGCTCGTATTGGAGCTTCTTTACGCCTGTTAGCTCCGGTGATTGACTCGCGTCCAGAATCAGCGGGAGCCTATCAGGCTGCCCTTCAAAGCTGTACGAAAGGAAATTATGTTTCTCTTCCTGTGAGGCAGGAATGTGCTTACCTGCAGACCAAATATTCGGCATCCCAGACTGACGTTGTCAGCGCTGACAAAGCTCTGCAAAGATTCAAGAAACAATATCCGACTGATTCTCGTGTTGCTGCTTTGGAGAAAGAACTGAATCAACGTGTTCGTTCCAATCTTGAGATTCTGGCGAATGAGAAAAACTTTATTGGGATCGCAGACCTTGAGAAATCAGCGAGTCCTTCGCTGATGCAGTTTACACTCAGTGAGCCGGATTTAGTCATGGCGCGTGTTGAGGGTTGGTTGGCAGTAGGAAATGAAAGCAAAGCGCTCTCCCTGCTAGAGACCTTTGCAAGTAAGACTACTGACGAAACTCGGAGAAATGAGGCTCTTGCGCTCCAAGCACGGCTTCTTTTCAAGGCCAAAAAGACGAAGCCCGCGGAGAGGGCTCTAGACAGAATTCTTCAGAGTTCGGTCCGGAAGTCGAATGGCCTGACTGATCGGGCAAATGCGGCTGTACGTGAATGTGCGACATCACCCTACAAGTCACGGACCGCTCAGTTGATTTTGGTCGACGAGCTAAAGCTAGGACGCTACGTTGAGCGCGACCTCGACGTGTTGGTTGCAGTGGCAGACGGAACTCGTGGTCGAGGCGACTCAGAAAAAATCTACGAACTCATAATGACCTCGCAGCCACGCAACAACGACGAAGCAAAAAAAGTAGAGGAGAGCCTTTTCCTTTACGCGGATGACCTACGAGGTGAGGGTCGTCTTGCGAAGTCAGCAGACACTTACATGGCAGTGGCAAACTTAGCTCAGTCAAGCCGCAAAGCAGAGTCGGCATACAAGGCGGGAATTATGTATGCACGGGCTGGTCTCGTCGAGAAGGCCAAATCCGCATGGCAGCTTTCTGCATCAGACATTTCAGATAAAAAATTCTCATCTCTCGCAAACGAGAGATTGGAAAGGATTCGCTAATGCCAACATTTTTTGGAGGGAGATCACATGAGCGAAGCTAGGCCACTCGGATTATTTGACATCGATAATCCGAACTTCAACGGATCCAATGCGATTGATGCGAATCGTATTGGTGTCATAAATGAGCAGTCTTTTTCGAATTCTGAAGGCAGAATTTCAGAAGAAGAGATGCTCCGTCACTTTCCGACCCGCGACGAGAAAATGTATAAGGTTCTCGAAGTCGCTCGCACGGTTGCACCAACGAAAGTACCTGTGCTCATTACCGGTGAGAGTGGGACAGGCAAGGAAACCTTGGCCAAAGCAATTCATATTGCAGGTGGGCGAGATCGTGGTCGTTTTGTGGTTGCTAGCTGCTCGAATGTTCCTCAGAATTTCTTTGAAATGGAAATTTTTGCAGGCAACCGTGGCGCAAGTGATTTTGGGCTTCCACGCAGTGTTGAAGCTGGGACTTTGATGCTTGATGAAATTACTGAGCTCGATCCGCAATTACAGCTCAAACTGTTGCGAATTCTGAAAGAGCAGGATGTGAACAAGGGTGCTGTTCGCAGAGGCACTGCTGCTGATGCGCGTGTGATTGCTTGTACTCATAAAAATATCAACGATGAAGTGAATGCACAACGGTTTAGAAATGATCTTTATTTCAAGCTGCATGTGATTCAGCTCGACATCGAGCCACTTCGCACTCGTACTGTAGATGTTGATTTCTACTCGGAAATCTTTCTGCGTGAATACAACATTCAGTTCTCAAAGAATGTTCAGCTTTCGCCGACGGCAAAGCAGGCTCTGAGAACTTACACATGGCCAGGAAACGTTCGCGAACTTCGCAATGTTATTCAGCGTTCAGTTTTGCTCGCAACTCGCGATTACATCAGCGTTGAAGAGCTTCACCTGATGAGAGCGAACAGCAGAACTGAGGTTGCTATGAGCGACGCTCTTCCGCAAATCACGTTGCGTGAACTCGAGCAACGCTTGATCCTGCAAACTTTGCGCAGGATGAACGGAAACCGGACGCACACTGCAAAAGCGTTGGGTATCTCGTTGCGCGCTTTGCGCTACAAGCTCAACGAACTCGTCGAGTGTGGTTACGAGGTAGAAGGTAAGAACGTATGAAAATTACCAGTAACCAGGTTTTTGCGAAGACCGATAGCGTTCTTGAGGAAAGCTTGAATCAACGCTTGATCAAGCAGAACGTTATTAATTCGAATATCTCGAATGCGCAAACACCTGGTTACCGGGCTCTTGGTTATGAGTTCGAGGAACAACTCCGCGCCGCTGTTGGCAATGATGGTGGTTTGTCTCTAAAAGCGACAGATGACCGTCATTTCAAGCATCAGGGCCTCACCGTCAATGGTGATCTCCGCGGTGACCTTCATGTAAAGCCGGCAGAAAGCATCGGTAACGACGGAAACTCAGTTGATATCGATTCGGAAATGGCGGACTTGGCCTGGAACCAAACTCTCTATAGGGCGACGGTTGAAATACTCAACCGTCGCCTTGGAATGTTACGCTATGGAATTAATGGTGGGAGGTAATAAATTATGAGTTTTCTGGACGGATTAAAAATCAGTTCGTCGGCACTTGCTGCAGAGCGAGTGCGAATGAATGTTATCTCCTCAAATCTGGCAAATGCAAATACTACGCGCACTGAAGAGGGCGGACCGTACAAAAGAAAAGATGTTATTTTCACGGCTCGGGACTCAGGCGTTACATTTGACAACCTCATGAGGCAGGCTTTCGATCCTAATCTTAAGTCTGTCAAAGTTGATGGAATTGTAGAAGATCAGAAAGCTCCGAAAATGGTCTACAATCCGGGGCATCCAGACGCTGATAAAGAGACGGGAATGGTAGCAATGCCAAACATTTCCGTGATGGAAGAGATGGTCAATATGATCACCTCAAATCGTGCATTCGAAGCAAACACAACGGCATTGAATTCAACCAAGCAGATGGCCAATACGGCAATTAATATCGGTCGCGGCTGATTTGAGGGTGTGATCTATGATTCGAAGCGCTACAGCAAAACCGATGGACCTCTCTTCAATTGAGTCTGACCTTCGCGCCATGGGCGGGATGAAGCAAGGGAAGCTAGGAACCGGTGCTGCCAACGAAGGCACAGAGTCACAGTTTCTCGAATTGCTGAAGGAAGGTATTGCTGACATCAACAAGGGAATGAAAGACAGCGACAAGGCAAGTATGGATCTGGCGACAGGCAAGTCAAGCAACATTCATCAGACAATGCTTGCAGTTACGAAAGCAGAACTGGGTTTTAATATGCTTGTCCAAATGAGAAACAAAGCTATTGAGGCATATCAAGATGTGATGCGTATGCAAGTCTGAGTGCAGCCAATTTAAACTTTGTTTTAAGTGAGTTTTCAAAAAATGTTTGAACGAGTAAAGAAATTTTTTGATCAGTTCAGCTCGCAGTCGATGGTCTTTTACAAAGGCCTCACACCGGGTCGCAAAATCGCTTTGGGTGCAGCCCTTGCAAGCGTTGTTGCTATGCTGATCGCTGCAGCTGCATACAGACCTGAACGTGGATATGAAGTTGCATATACGAATCTGTCACATGAGGACAGAACGTCAATTATGGCGATTTTTAAGAAGCAAAACGTCGCCGATTTTCGGGTTGAAGGTGAAACCCTACTTTTTCCGGAAGATAAGTTGAACGAATATCGGATGCTTCTTGCTCAGGAGGGTTTGCCGAGTAATGGTGTCTCTGTTGGGTGGGAAAAATTCGACGATCGTTCATTTGGTATGACTGACTTTGATCAGCGTGTGAGTAAGCTACGCGCTATCCAAGGAGAGCTGGCTCGGAGTATCAATAAACTAGAGCCTGTCGAGTCAAGCCGCGTCCACATTGTTATTCCGGACGCCGCAATTTTTCAGCAAGATAGGAAACCTGCAACGGCGAGCATCATGCTCCGCCTCAAATTCGGACAGAAACTCAACCAGAAGCAAGTTCAGGGTATTTTGCACTTGGTTGCAAAGGCTGTTGAAGGTTTAGATATTCAGAATATCGCCATTGTCGATGAAGTGGGTAACATGCTGACGCGTCCCGATGACGACGATGGCGGACTCGATAAGGTGACTACTGCGCAACGAGAATATCAAAACAGGATTGAAAGAGAATTTGAGACCAGTATCCGCGAGATTCTTGGGCGCGTGGTTGGCCATGATAAGGTCGTGGCAAAAGTTCAGGCTGATGTAGACTTTAAGAAAATCGAGACAACGGTGCAAGATGTTGATCCAGAGAGAACAGTTGTTCTGGGATCGCAAAAGAACGAACAGTCTTCGCAGGGTTCAGGACTCAATCCAACTGGCGTTCCAGGTGCGAAGAGTAATCTGCCAGGTGAACGTGAAGATCTCGCTGCTGGTGGTAGTTCTAACAGTAACAAGCAGTCAATGGAGACATTAAATTTTGATGTGAAGCGCACGGTGAGTCGTATAGTGGAACCTGTTGGCTCACTTAAAAAGATATCTGCAGCTGTCCTCGTCGATGGAAAAACAGTCGAAGGGGCTTATGTTGCTCGCACCCCAGATGAAATTGCGATGATCACCAAGCTTGTGAAAAACGCTATAGGCTTTCAAGAGGGGCGCGATACATTGACTGTGGAGAACGCGCCTTTTGAGCTGGATCAAATTGCAGTTGCGGAGGAGGCAACCCTTGAGGCTCAGAAGACCTCGCTAATTCAAACGGGCATTATTGCTACTGTTGCAGTATTTGCGATGATTTTCCTTTATTTTGCTCTACTGCGTCCCTATTTCCGATGGTTGACCTTTGATCCAGAAAAGCAGTCGGATGAGAAATTTGCCGTCGCTGATTTTGAATTGGAGCGTTCTGGCTCTGCCGCAAAACGTGTACAACTGCAGGAAGAAGTTCCATTTGAGAAGTTGACACACAAAGAGCAAATTCTCTATCTCGCGAAAAATGACCCTAAAAAGACAACGGAAGCGCTGAGGCAGCTTCTCTCGCCACAGCACCCCTGATTTGTCTTGACTGACCGGATATCTACTCCTAACCCCTGAGGGCAAAAAAATTTGGGGGTGTGGGATGCGCATGAATGCGACAATCTTAATGGCAGTGTATTGTTTGTTGCCAGTATTGGGTAGTTGTGATCGTAAACCCTCGATTTCGCGAGATAAAGTTCAAGAAGCGTGGGACGAATACAACAATCCAGCGCTTCTAGACAGCGGTGCAGTTTTTAAGTTCAGCGATTTACCTCTATCAGGCACATCTCTCAAAATTCCGTGGTCCGATATATATTGGCCCAGTCATCTCGGCGGAATTGCTCTCCGATGGACTTCAGGACTGCAAGCACCTTTTAGCGCGACATCCCCCACCGAAGAACAAGTCAATGCAATGAGTGTTGATGAATTGAATGCGCTATCTCCAGCCGAGAAATACGATATTTTTATGGGAAGGTTCGACTATCCGACGGTTCAGGCTGAGTTGATACGCACTCATCCGTCTATGCCGACTTGGTATGGCCTTTGTCATGGGTGGGCAGCTGCATCGGTGAACTACAGTGAACCGGGCCGAGTCA
>JBEAPS010000169.1:0-2706 GCA_041164285.1 Pseudomonadota bacterium | reverse complement strand
GGGCGTGTGTATTTGGAATGAACCTCGGCAACAACGAACGCCACCCCCTGCGCAAGGCAATTCTCGAACGGAACGCCAATTTCCCGCATAGCCTGACATCGAGCTCGCTCGAGATATTTGAGATAATTTGGATGGTGAACGACACCTCCGGCGTCGATGTCTTCAAACTGCACATCCACATCACATCGGGAAGTCTGATTCCAATGCATTGATCTATCCTTGCTATGAAAGTCGTATTATGAACTTTGTCAGCGCTTTAGAACTCATACTGCCAGTTGTCGACAAGGTCTATTCCCGTTGGGTGTTGGACCGGGACACACTCGTGGCACAGCACTCCTCTCACCCTGAAGCACCGAGAATCACCTGCAGTTCTGGCTGCGGGGCATGTTGTTATTTCCCAATCATACCCGCTACGGCGGGAGAGGCATTTGTCCTTATCGCTAAACTTCTCGCAGAGGGACATACGCTTGAGCAGCTCTCCAGCCGGTTCTCACATTACGCCCGCGCCTATCTTGATTACGCGAGGAAAGAGGGGAGTCTTCCAATTACAGATGAACAGCAACGACTCTTTTTGACTGAAAAGTTGCCTTGCCCACTTTTCAACGCCACCGAATATCAGGGATCACTTCGTGGATATTGTGGTGAATACGAGAAAAGACCACTCATTTGCGATTTTTTCCATAGTGTCGAGGACCCAGTCCTCTGCTGGAAAAAAGCTCCTCATGGTTCATACTCTGACGTGATGGAGCGTGGCCACGACGCTCTTGAGGAAATACGAGTCGAGGAGAGGAAAATATGGGGCAGGAGCGCATTGGGACACCTTCCGCTACTCGTAGCCAGTCTTCTCACCGAAGCAGGCATGAACCTATTTTTGACACCAATAGCAGCGGATTCTTCGGACGAAAGCACCCAGGATTATTTAGATTTTTCGCTATACATCGAGCTTCTCTCATGCCTTGGCTACCAGTGGAGCGATAGCGAGTGGGCATCGCTTGCCAAAGCGCAGTCCGAAGTGTTTTAAACCAACCTGTATTGCTTACAAAGGGAGAGCAACCAAAATGGGTAATAACTACAACATTACTTTGATTCAAGGCGACGGTATCGGCCCTGAGATCAGTCAAGCAGTGACTCAAATTATCGCAGCAACTGGCATTACTATTCACTGGGACAATCAAGAAGGTGGCGAAGCTTGTGCACTTGCAGGCCGTGGAGTCATGCCTGATTCAACCATTAACTCCATAGCCCACAATAAAGTCGCTCTTAAAGGTCCAACAACAACTCCCACCGGAGGTGGCCACCAAAGTGCCAATGTGACCCTGCGAAAACGCCTGGACCTATTTGCCAACGTCAGACCCGCGAAAAGTTTACCCGGTTACAAAACCCGATTTGAAAACGTTGATTTGATCATCGTTCGTGAAAACACTGAAGACACCTATGCCGGTGTTGAACACATGGTAGCGCCTAATGTTGCGCAGTGCCTCAAAGTGATTACTTGGGAAGGTAGTGAGCGAGTAGCAAGATACGCATTCAACATGGCTCGGAAACTCAACCGTAAACGCGTAACCTGCGTCCACAAGGCAAACATTCATAAGCTATCTGATGGTCTGTTTTTGCGCGCACACGAGGCAGTCGCTCAAGAGTTTCCAGACCTCGCATTCGACAGCATCATTGTAGATAACCTATGCATGCAGCTGGTCACACGCCCCGAGCAGTTTGATGTTTTGGTACTCCCCAACCTATACGGTGATATTGTATCGGACCTATGTGCTGGACTCGTCGGGGGACTTGGAGTTGCACCCGGCGCTAACATTGGAGACTCGGGCGCTGTTTTTGAGGCCGTGCATGGTTCGGCGCCCGATATAGCTGGACAGGGACTCGCAAACCCAACAGCACTTCTGCTTTCTGCTGTCATGATGCTGCAACATTTGGGTGAACTTGAAAAAGCAGCGCAAATTGAAAAGGCACTGCACTCTGTTCTAGCGGAAGGCAGAGTTCTTACGCGAGACCTTAAGGGCAGTGCCGGAACTTTCGATTTTGCCGAGGCCATCATTTCAAAGTTAAAAAACTCATAAAAGGACAGCCCATGAATACATCACCTCAACAACGCCAATTGGCTGGATTTGACGTCTTTATTGAAGCACCATTCGCGGCCCAGCTGCCCAAAGAACTCGGCGATTTTCAGCTCGAGTGTATTTCGAGCCGTGGCACAAAACTTAAGGGTGTGGAGCTAGAAAGGTGCATACTAGATGTTCACTGGTTGTGCGCGCGCTATACGTTTATAACGCCTCAGGATGTAAATTCCAAAACCAGTGAAAAGATATTGAAAGCCGTTGAACAAATCGGCCAACAATACAACTGGTCGAGCCTTATTAAGCTTTATGTCGCGGACGGAAAACCCCAGTACTCATAAAAAAAAGAGCGCCGAGGCGCTCTTTTTTTTATGCCACCTCTACGCGACATGCTTTTACATACGCTCGCAAATTGCCTTCGCAAATTCGCTGCACTTGACTTCTGTTGCGCCTGCAAGCTGACGTGCAAAGTCGTAGGTTACGACTTTATCACGAAGCGCAGCCTCAAACGCCTTCTCAATCAACTGACACACCTCTTTCCACCCAAGGTAATCGAACATCATTACGCCACTCAAAATGACACTGCCCGGATTGACTTTATCCTGACCAGCATATTTGGGCGCAGTACCGTGAGTTG
>JBEAPS010000168.1:0-6747 GCA_041164285.1 Pseudomonadota bacterium | reverse complement strand
CTTACGCGCCATTGCAGCAACTCCTTCTGCTGCACGATAGCGCTCTCGCTCTAATTGGAACTCGTTTTCTGCAAGCCTAAAAAACAGACCTTCCTCTTTAGGCGGATCAAACATCTGGTTGATCTTTGCATTCATTTCCCCAAAGTGCTCCTTGAGGAATTGATGCTCAGCCTCCAAGAGGCCAACAACAGCGGTACGAGTTTTTTCAAGCTTATCTATTCGAGTGCGGATACGTTCAGATATAGAACCATTTTCACCACCACTCACAACAACCCGCCAAGGTACGTAAGTGTTCTGACCTTTCAAAAAAGTACCCGGTGTTGCCGTTTCGTTTTGCTTTGCAACAACGCTCCACTGCTCATCCAGTGCATTCTGCCAGCCCATTCTGCGGCTGAGTGAATTGATTGGACGTGCAAATGAGCCAATGGGGGCCAAGAAACTTTGATAAACTTGTCCATTGTCCTCCGCCACCCATTTCTTCCTAAGTTCTTCAACCCAAACAATTGACTGCGGTACCAATTTTGATTTGTCGAAATCGGTACCAAACACCCACGGCAAAAGCTGGAAATGATCTGCATGAATGAAGTGCGTCGCAAAAACAATGGGAACGTCTTTTATCTCTGAAAACTCAGGGTATTTTGTTTTGTTTAACCAATATATCAGAGGAAAAATCACTGACGCAGATGCAGCAACTCCAATGAAAAATCCTGTTTTCTCAACGAGTGAATTGAGTGGTGGGGGTGCGAACGGTGAGCGTGGAGCCCCTTTTATTTTTGGTTTTGGCTTCTCCGGCCGAACACGCTCGACCTTAAATACAACTGAATATCCAAAGATCTGTAAGACGCCACGACTTCCAACAGGAATAGGCACTTCAAGTGGTTCGAGTACCGATGCCAATTCCTTAAGTGCTCCCCGCGGAGCAATAAAATCGCGTACGTCTCCAAACCTTTGGCCATCGGACACAAAACCTTCAATGCGCGGATCCAGATGTACAAACGCTCCCCACTTCGTCATCGAAAACAAAACGACATCATGAGCAAATGCAGAAAATGGCAACGGCAGTTCGATATTTTCAGACCGCCCGATACGGATACGCGCAGGTTTTTCCATCCTGAGCTGATACTCGCACTGCATAGCAGGCCCTTGATAAACCTGCACACGCAGACGCACATCCGGAGAGTTCTTTTTTGAAAGTCTCTTGAGGCGTTCGGTCAGCATCAATTTGCCTCCCCAGAAGCACCACTGTTCACTTGGGACACAGCATACTGAACCGTATCAAAGCCAGTCCTCACAATGGTTTTTGCGATTGGAGATACCGACGACAGAGCGACCGACTTGTCGACCCAAAGCACCACGGCACTTCTGCCAGCCACAGGGCGCTTACTTAGCATGGAAGTGAGCTCAATTTGGTTTGCTCGTGACTCGAGATGATTTTCAAAAGCCACTTGCTGCGATGGAATTAAGAAAGTCTCACCTGTGTCGAGAATGACTCGTAATTGAGACGAAGCTGAATCAGAACGTATCGCAATCGACGTTGAGTTGGGAGAGGGTACTTGAGAAGGGGATCCCTCTGCGGAAATACTGTGAAGTGGGAATCCTAAACTCTCGATTAAAAAGAACTCACCGCGCACTTTCAGAGTAATAATAAAGATGAACCACGTCAGAAATGCACAGAATCCATAGGCAAGCAAAATCGCCTGCGTGGGGCGGCCAGTGTGTCTGTTCAGGCTCGGGTGCCCTGCTCGCCATGTTCCAAATTGTCTGGTGCCCTGAGTAAACATACCTTCCTCTTTACAGCGGATTGACGAGCTCCACCGGAACCACCGCAGGCCTGAGCCTGTCTGTCTGGAAAATTGCAGTATTGATCTTCGCGAATAGGTCGGAGACAGATGCGATTTGATCCAATGTCAGGGCCGTCATTGAAGCTGACTGACCGACTACAATGTATCGCATAGGCTGACTCAAATTATTCCGACACCATTTTTCAAAAGCCTCTGAGAGCTGATTGATCTGGTCAACCTTTCCTTGATGAAGATAGAGCTGTCCTTCTTGCAGTGGAGCAGCCACATCTGCAATTCGGCCAAGAACCACTCCGCTCTCTCCCCAATAGAGCATGGTTGCAGTCTGATCGAAGGTGTCAGCCGATGCAGTATCTGCTTTAGGCATACTCGGATATTTGAACGTCACCATCCGGACAGGACGAGGATACATCATAAGTATTTGTGCGCCTGCTAGGGCAGCACCCAAAGCAGTCATGACAGCAAGAATTCCGGCCCAGGCGCCCCAGGCAAGATTAAATGATCTCTTCCTCATCTGGAACGGGCACTGAGCGTTCCGCACTTGCCACATCCTGATAGCCTCCCTTCACAGCGACATCGTCTTCTTCTGGTTTGTTGTCATCTTTGCTTTCTGTTGCACCATAGGGTGTGACACCAATTGGCTGCGCAAATACGGGCTGCATTTCCGGAGCGAGTAAATTAAGTATCACTGTTAAGCTGTGCTCAATTTCGCCCTCGAGCCTGTTGGCCATAGCATCAAGCACACCATACGGGATCATGAGGAAAACAGATGCCGCGAGCCCAAGTGCAATTGGTGTTAATGCCTGACTTAATCCCTTGCTGAATGCAAAACTTTTCAGGCCTAACTCTAGACCATCAACCATTTGAAAGCTGTGCCAGACACCGTTCACGGCAGCCAAAGCACCCAGCAGAACAGCAACGGCAGCAAGGTTAGGCAATTGAGAAATACGCCGGCGAATTCGAGGCATGAAGGCCAGTGTTTCTTCGCTGACAACCATTCGTACACGGAAGTTTTCGTTCTCATAGGCTTCAATTGCCTTGGTCGTAATGAGCGGAAGTCCTGCCGAGCCAGATGCAGCACAATACTGACGCGCTCGGTCAAGATCGCCCGCTGCAAGCATGCGGCGAATGGTTGTGTTGAATACGCTGAAGTTGAGGCGGTAGGTCAACTGCAGCACAATAAACCGTTCAAAAACAATGACCCATCCCACCGCAAAAACAGCAAGAATAATGTAGGGAATGGGCTCACGCGACCTGAACAGCTCAAACATCTCTTGAATCATGGAACTTCTCCGTTGTGTCCCTCAGGATGAGTTTCAGTTTTATTTTGTGCGGTTTGCTCGGCTTCAGGAGTCTTTGCCTCAGGCATCTCAATGAACAGTTCCGCATCTTCCAGAATACGCAGAACCTTTTCTCTAAAACGTTTATCTTTTTCTGATTTGTTCCACTCAATTTTGTCTGCAATCTGGAGCGGAACTTTATCAAGCAAATTTCTTGAGCTGTCTCCCGGAATCACTAAATCTTCTGCAGCCAGAGATTGCCCGCAAAAGCCGATGCAGGCCGCGGAAATAATCCATCCACATGTCGATTTCAGACGATTCATAAACAAACTCCAGAGGTTCACTTTTTAAGGTAACAGCTCTAGAGTTTTTCAATTACGGCAGTATTTACCCATCCTTATTAGGTAAGCTCAACAAACTCAATTGGTTCATTAAATCCGCGCATGCGACTGTCGGTCACGACTCGGTAGGCACAAATTTCCGCGATGTCAGAAAAACTTTGTCCATCGGCACCGCGCACAGGCTCACGGCTTTGAACCAAATCCACTTGGCGGCGGACGTGGTCTTTTCTAGTCTGCTCGAGAGCCGCAATGAGAAAGCTTCCTGATCCCGCATAAAAATCAAGACAGCGCTGCGGGCGCAAAGAACTTTCGAATGAGACCATCGCAATAAGTTCTGAGAGAAAACCAACAGGTTTCGGAAAATCAAAAATTCTCTTTTCGGCAAACACTTTCTTCAACTCTGTTTGTGCATCTTCATTTGTTGGCCAATGTGTTCCATCGTCTTCAGCATGACGTCGCTTTTGCTCAGAGGGCAGCACTCTGCGCCTAAGACCAAAGTTTCGCGTAATGAAACCTGTTTTCTCCCAAACATCTTGCTGAATTCGGAATGGGCCAACCACCCGGGCAGATTCTACAACAACACCCTCTCGAACAACCAACGGATCGAGTAACGTGAACGAAAGTGATCGGTTTTTATACTCTCCTGGAGCATAAATTTTTTCTGGACAATGAGCCTGCATTCCAGCTGTAATCAAGCGTTCAACGTTGCGATTTCCAGCATTGAGAACTGGTCGCGTCTGCTCTTCCGTGACGCCACCCAAAAGCCGCGGACACACCCGTGCATCTCTTGCAAACACGAGAACGTATTCGAGCGTTGAGCTCAAGTGTTTATCAAGAAAACTGGGCTTGCGCTTTCTACGCCATTTAATTGTGCCTAAATGGTTTTCTCGTCCGAACACTTGACGCAGCAGCGTGAGAAGATGGCAGATTTCATTGTCATCGATACTGACAAATAAAACTCCCTGATCATCAAGAATATCGCGCGCCAGGAGCATCCTTGGATATATTTCATTAAGCCATGCGGCTGATGCACTTTGGCCACCCGCAGACCTTTTGTCTTTGTAAGTCAGATCGCTGCCCGTGTTGTAGGGAGGATCAATGTAAATGAGGTCGTACTTGACTCCCGATGCTCTGAGCTTTCTCAATGCATCGAGATTGTCGGCAGCCATTACGGAGTGTGAAGCAGATTCAGCGGCGGGGAGATCGACCGAGTCTAAGGATGCAGGCATCCAACTCTTCCAATTTTTGTCGCACTCCTGCTGGCTGAGCGCCGCGGCATTCTCTTTGCCAGGCCAAATCAATTCAAGCATTCAGGGCCGTCCTCAGACCAATGAAAAGTCTGACTCAAATTTTTTCAGTCTTCGTCATCGAAGTCGGCGTCTGACTCAACTTCATCCCAACTAAAGCCGTTAGCGACAATCACGATCTCGTAGTAAGTGTTGTTTCGCTTCACGAGGTCGCCTGTAAAGAAGCACTCTTGGCCGTCCACAGTAAGCACGTTAGGTACTTCTTCATCCTCGTTGTCGACATCATAGCCCGCGTCGCGGTAAACAGAGACAACAGTTTCAACGTCAATGAGATAGTACTGTCCGTTGCCGAATGCTTTATCTACCAATGCTGCAGGACCTGTCATGTTTTGTTTTCCTTCGTTTCAAGGTTTTGAGTCACCCAAAAGGCTTAGCCCAGATCAGTTCGGTGGACAAGAATTGCCCGAAAAAAGCCAGCTGCGAGCTCGGTACAAGGAAGAACGAAATAAACTCAGGGACATAAGCTTGGGTGAGGGCAGAGCTTGGGGTGCTGAACACATGAGAAATCTGCTCAGCTATCTTAGGGCAGAGCTCAATTGTAGCAGCCCTGAGATCGACAGCTTGCCCGTGCCTTGGGCTGCATATTATCCCATTGGCTCAGAGCTCAATCTCCTTGGCCATACATCAATGACCAACTGCTGGCTTCCGCTGATTGCTTCGGGAAAAAAGCTCACCTGGTTCCGCTGGCTCCCTGAAATAGATACATGGAGTTCAGACAGCAAAGGGTTGCCCATTCCTCCAGACACAACAAGAAACTTTGCACTGGAGAGCCAGCATGATTCACCACGCATCATTGTCACCCCCTGTCTGGCTGTCGACAGAAGTGGTACTCGCCTCGGTTACGGCGGTGGATATTACGACAGAGTGCTTAAGGACTATCAAGACCGGATTTTTACGGTGGCGTGCGTCCCGGATAGGCTCTGTCTCGACGTAAATGAGTTGCCGCGCATGGATCATGACATGCCGGTCGATTTAATTGTCACGGAAAACGATGTGACCCTGCTTTCACCCGGAAAGCTGCAAAAAGTGCTTAAAAAATAAAGAATGAATCTTAAGCTTGTTTCAGCCTTAGCTGCTGAACAACGAACGAGGATAGAGCCGCCCCTCGTTAAAACTCAAAGTCAGTTGCTGCAAGTCGAATGTGAGAGGGAGTACATAGCACAGGTTTTGCTCCGCTTTTGGCGTAAAACCCTGAGTGAGTGCAGCCGTCCAGAGCCCGGGAGCAAGGAGCAGACTCTTTGAAAGCTCCCTATGATGCGTGGAAAAGATATTTAAAAAATCATTCAGCACTTCGTTCGAGCAGGCAAACAGGTTGTGCATGACACCCCGAAAATCGATCCCTTTGCCTACGAAACCGCCCGCCCTAATGCGACCGGAACTGCTCTCCGCAATCCACGCCACCCAGAGATCGGGGATGGAGCACACCTGTAAAAATTTGAGCCAGCCGGCATGACTTTCTCCACTCAATCGCGTTTGTTCCAATACTTGCCAAAGCGCTCTCTGCTCATCGGGTACAAGATCAGTGGTTTGCCTGAGCGAAGACAAATGATACCCATCCGAGGTCGATGTCTTGGCGGAGTCAAGCTCGAATGCAAACAGACGCTCGCGCCCCACGGCCTTAAAACCGAGGCTTTCGTAAAAACGATTTTCTGCAGAAAAAAGATAGATAAAATCGTGACTACAACTCAATCGTAGTGCATCAATCACCCAGCTCAGTAGCGCTGTTCCCACACCCTGTCCTTGAGCAGACGGATCAACAGCCACACTTCCAATACAGGCGCCACGCAATGATTGTGGCTCTGACCAATACTCAGTATCGACACCACACAGACCTAAAAGAGTGCCTTGCGAATTGCGTGCACATGCAATGACAGCTGATGAACCCTCTGAAAAGACATGCGGAAAACTCTCGCTGTAGGATTCAACAGAAAATGCGCTGTCAAGAATCTTTGCCGCAACCGCAGTTTGTGATTGCTGACGCTCAAACGAGAAATGCAGCATTTGACTCTCACTATTTTAA
>JBEAPS010000167.1:0-17886 GCA_041164285.1 Pseudomonadota bacterium | reverse complement strand
ACCCAGGACCGGCGAAAGTATAAGTACCATCTTGTGTTGCCATTACACGTCCGGGGGCATTGTTTGGTCGCCCAGTGGATTCTGGATCGATGGCAACGACGAGTGACTTATCGAAGGGTATGAGTAAATCGGTTGGAGATACATACGCCATGTTCTCTTCGGCTACCATGACAGTGTGACCTGAACTTGTGTTTTTTACTACACCAAGTACCCCGACATAGTTGTATAGCTCCGACTGACCTCCTACCTCAGTCAAGCTGCTGAAAACGGGGCGGTGCCTGATGGCGACAAAACGCTCTCCTGGATTGGGTGCACCATTTTTGAAGAGGGCAATTATGCTCTGCCCCTTACCTGCGACAAGTGGCATGTTGCTGTTGTATATCACTTGCCCAACGGTATCGATTTCTGAATTGCTCATGAATCCCGGTAAGTTGAATGTGTAGCTTGCAATAGCACCCATATCACCACCGGTGAGCAAATTCTGATCCCCAGGTAGATCTGCAGCATTGACGAGTTCACCATTTTTTCCAATCCATCGATTGGCTTTCATGCTGAAGGTTTGAAGAACGGTGGGGTCAATTTTCGGAGAACTGAACCCATCAATATCATCTCGCACAACAAGTGCAGGCGGCTCGCCCGAGATACTCGGATAAAATAAAACTTTCATCCCTGGTTCAATTTCATCTGGATCTTCAATTTCAGGGTTGAGCACCCAAAGGCGAGGCCACCACATTGCGTCGTCTAGCAACTGATCACTGATATCCCATAGGGTGTCACCGGGTTGAACTGTATATTCTGCCGGCCCCTCTCCTGGGTTAAGAGGGGGGATATTCTCAGCCATTTTTCTAGCGAGATCTAGTTTTTGTTTTCGCTTCTCTTCTCGTTCTTGAGCTTTTCTCTGAGCTTGAGCTTGTGCTGAGTTCTCGGTATTTAATTGCTCGCTTGGAATTTCAGTGACCGCTCCAGAGCTTGCATCGCTAGGTGAAAAGTCATTGCCACTTTCCGGAAATGGCGCGAACTCGTTGGATGGGGCCAACGGATCATTCGGATTTGCTGCGAATGGCTCTGATGGTCCAGTATTTTCCGGTTCAAAGACATTGGAAGAATTCACTGCAGAGTTTGGAGAGGCGTTCGAACTCTTTGCTGAAAGACTTTCTCCTGAGGCATCCTCTTGTCCATTGAGGTCACTGTTTTGAGTATTCAAATTTGAATTTGATTGTGCGCTATTGCCAGCGTTTGTGTCACTGTTATTTGCGTCGGTGTTCTCTTGGTTTTCATTGTTTCCGAAGTTGCTGTTGTTGTTTGAGCTGTTGTTGTCGTTGAGTGTGTTATTTGAAAAACTGCCGTTGTTGTTGGTGAAGTTATTTTCGTTGCTGATATCACCACTCGAATTGAGGTTTGATTCGTTGCTATTTAGCTCCTCACTGTCAAGTACATTATTGGTGTTGTTGCTGCTATTTTCATTAATTTCGTCGATTGAATTAGCCCCATTTACTGCTTCAATATTGTTAAGATTATTCTGTGCTTCTGCCAAGTCTAGCGAACAGCTGAGCGCAACTGCGAGTAAACCAATTCGCTGCCTGCAGTTCATTGCATTTGTCCTTCTGCAATTTTCTCAAGCGATGCACGTGCTTTGAGAGCAAGCTCCGACTTTGGAGCCAGTGCAATGACTTCACGGTAGAGCTGGGCAGCTTTTTGAGGTGCCCTGAGTTGCTCATGAATTCTGGCCTCAAACCACTTCGCGTTGGGCATGCGAAGATCATTTGGATGTTGAAGATAAAATCCTCTCACATGGGTCAGTGCACGCTGTGGACTTTGTAGCTCCACGTAAGCCTCAGCTAATGCTAGCGAGGCTGTGCTGCTCAGTGGATTGTTGGGGAATCTATTTTGAAAGTCTTCGAGCAGCTGCAAGACTTTGGCGTAGTCAGACTGTGTCAGGTGAATAAGAGCGCGATCGACAAGCGCTTGTGGAGTCTCGCCAGAGTTTTTTTGAACATCTGTTGCCTCCTCGCTGTCAAACGGATCGATTGGACCTTCACTCCTTAATGGTGGCACAGTATTTGAAGCAAGATTTACCTTTTCGACAGCAGACTGCACGAGCGCGGGATTCTCAACTTGAAAAATGCCTGCCCGTTGTGACCTGAGAACAAGGTCAAATTTTCGTTGTAGGCTATCAACCTTGTCCCGCAGTGAAAGAATTTCTATTTTAAGTCGAGAGATTTCTAAATTCTCTGTTCCGCTCAAGGTTGGGTTTGAGGCTGGTTGGGCAAGGGAAACGTTTGCACCTTGGCTCACTGCATCGGTTTGAGTTTGCAAAGGTGCCAGGGTTTTCTGGTTCTCGTCTGTTGTTTTGTTCGTAGCAGCGCCAGAACTGTTTCCCACAGTGTTGACAGCATCTGAATTCCCCGTCTGATGCTGTCCATTGGAATTTACTGCAGTTACAGCAGTGCTTGTTGATAGACTTGGGTTTTGCGGTGTTGCACTTGGTGTAGAGCTGCAGCCGCTCGTCGCAGTTATTGCAAACAGTAGACTTGAAATCGCCGCTTTGCAGGGACTAATTCTGCCAACCGTGCTAGCAGTCACTGGTAATTGCATATTGTACTCCTCGCATACACCTTCGTATCCGAGTATAAGTGAGGCGGGGATGATCAAGGTGGACTTCTTTGCCTCAATGTCATTTCCTGTTTCACATTATTTCTGCATTCGACAGCCAGAAGGTTAAAAACATGAGCAATTTGGCGAGAAGTTGGGTCATTATGACAGGGGTGACGCGGGGCATTGGTAGTAGCATCGCGAAGGAGCTTCGGTCGCGGGGCTACTCAATTTGTGGGGTGCTGCGTCCTAACCATAATGCACAGATACGAAATTCGTTTGATGAAGTTATTTTGCACGATTTGTCGCAGCCTTTCGACAGCGGCGCGCTGCAACAGCTATCGACTTTTTTAAAATCCCATCGCGTGATCGGATGCGTGCATGCAGCAGGTCTCTTGGGTCCGATGACTGTTCAGCCGCCCTGCGATGACTTTCATGCATGGCAACAATGGTGGAAAAGTTATCAAGATACTTTCCAAGTCAACTTGCACTCTGGGATTCAACTGATGAGTGCCTGTCAGGAAAGTATGAATGAGTGGTCGGGAGTGTCTGGGCGAAGAAGTCCATTCGTGTTGCATTTGTCGAGTGGTGCAGCGCTCAAGCCTTACGCTGGATGGGGGGCATACTGTGCAAGTAAAGCTGCATTGCTCATGGAGTTTAAGTGCTGGGCTGCAAAAATTGCCGCTGAAAAATGTTACATACTGTCGGTGGCTCCGGGCACGGTCATGACAGATATGATGCACCAGGTTTTAGCCGCAAATCCCGATGATTTTCCAGCGCTTTCAAAATTCAAACAACTGGAGAAAAGTGGTGGCTTGGTTGAGCCTGAATTACCTGCTCGAATGATTTGCGACTGGTTACTGAATGTGAGTCATGAGGAAATATCAAGATGGCACGGTGAACTTTACGATGTGCGTTCGAGCAGTTCTCCAATGAAGTGATTGAGTGCATCAAATTTTGATTTGGAGACCGACAGATTTGGGTGAGTGCTCGCAATGGAACTCAGTTCGCTCATTGAACTCAGGCACGACTCAGTGAGTTGGACTGCAAGCCGCTTCGCTTCATCCAATCCTAAAAGGCTAATGGCTGTGAGTTTGCCCTGGGCCCGATCTTTTCCGGCCGTCTTTCCCAGTTTTTCTGAACTTTGAGAAGAATCAAGGATGTCGTCAATAAGCTGGAATGCCAGACCAGCTTGTTGGCCGATGCTTTCCGCTTTTCTTATCAACTCTCGCTCTTTTGGTTCATTAAAAACTCGGGAAGTTGTTGCTGCACTGAGTGCAGTTCCTAAAAGTGCACCCACTGAAAATGAAGCACTGAGCAAGGCGCCCGTTTTCAAATTGTGAATTGTTGCTAGAGCGGGCCAATGTGCATTTCCGTTGTCTTGCTCAAAAGCGAGGTCGAGCCATTGACCGGCAACCATGCCGCGGAGCCCTGCAAACCGGCTCAACTTCTCGATACATTGAACGATGTAGGTGGATGGAACGTTTTTTTCTTGGAGTTTTGTCATCAATGAAAAAGCTTCAGTGAGCAGCGCGTCGCCGATAAGTAGAGCGTTGGCATCTCCGTAGATTTTGTGCGCAGTAGGTCGACCTCTTCTGAAGTCGTCATTGTCCATGCAAGGCAAATCATCGTGAACAAGTGAATAGGTGTGCACCAACTCGATTGAGCAGCCTGCCATAGTGACTGCCTCGTGGTTTTCAGGCGCACCCAGTGCTTCCGCCATGAGTTTTACAATGTGCGGTCGCACCCGTTTCCCGCCTGCAGAAACCGGATAAAGCATGGCTTCCGCCATGAGCTTCCACTGGTGCTTCAACTCGGGAGAGGCTTTCTCTAATTCAATGAAAATTGAGCTGAGATGGGTTTCAATATGTGTATCGAATACAGTTTTGTTGCGAGTCATCACTGAGGCCTCTCCCGTACATGCGAGTCAGTGTTTAACCCAGTTTTTCTTTTTTTTACACAGGCGTGTTTCGGCCAGAAAGGGAGCACCAGACGGTGGTGCTGATGGTTTGGGCTTTTAACGGAGACTAAGTAAGTTGGTTGTCGGACTTGACCTCATAGAAGCTTCGTAAAGTTCGCCAAGTTTACTGAAGTATTGCTTAAAATTTTGGACCGAAGGTTGAGTCCAAAGAAAGTCAGGATGGAGTGTGCTGATCCACTCTCCACCAATGATTTCACCTGCAGAGTTGAGCTCAAGCCTGTATTGATAGCTAACTTGGTGATCGCCGACTTCCTGCTGGCCAGTTTCATTGAAGTTTGCGTTGTTTGGGGGATCGATTTCGATCTTAATACGAACGTCACTTTGAATGATAAGTTCGCGCACGGTGCCGGGTGCTGCGGTTGCCCGAGTCGGAGGTTGCTCACCTAAAAGATAAGATTTGTACTCATAAATTGGATAGTTCCAAACCTCAGTTCCGTTTACAAGATCGCCAACGACCGGTTGCCCCCATTCTCCAATGTAGTTTGCCATGATGAGATGGAATGATCCTGGATTGACGTCCTGACATTCACTGAGAGCTCTGGGAAAGCCGGTGTCACCGGTGGTTTCCCAGCCAGCTTTAGGCTGTGTATTGCAGCGAGCTCCCACAAGGCGGACACCTCCGTCGGCAAACTGAGCCATATAAATTGCAAGCAGAGCTTTGATATCTGATGCTCCGAAAGGAATCTCATATCCATCCACACCTTTGACAACGACAGGTCTCGGCTCTTTGAAGTGAGCTGCCGCGGCAGCCCAGCCGTTGCACAGTCCTCGCCACTTTTCATCACTCGTATTGTTTCGCTTCCTTTCATAGTCGACGAGCGGGTAGGTCCAGTTTCCTGTTAAAATGTCATATTTCTCTGCTGGCGAAAGGTTGAGTCTCTCTCGTAAACTCATTTTTGCAAATTGTTCGCGCGTGGGTGACGTGTAATTTTTGAAGCCAGTGCCACTTGCATCATTCCAGCGCCAAGCAAGGCCTCCACGATAGTTTGGCCAATAACTGTCGGACCAAGGAAGCTTTTCTTTGGTGACTCTGGCGGCCATTTTCAGCCGGTCGAAGCGACGCTCTAAAATAGAATTTTGTGGAAGAATGTTGGTTGGGTTGTTGAGTTGGTCCCAAGCCTCCTGTGGAGTGTTTTTACCCTGATCGGGTGAGTACCATTTCTTGCAGCCCAAGAGCCCTATAACCGTTAGGGTGCACGTAAGCAGTGTCGAATACCGAGAAGTTGCTCTAACGCTGGCCATGGGTGTTCCTTCAACTCAAGCTCAAAATTACACTGCTCCAAGTGTGGGGCGGAGGGCTGAGAGTGGAAAGTGAACGAGTGTTTGGGTGTGTCACATCTTCGACGGTGCAGGTATTCCTAAAAGCTCGAGTCCCTGTTTCATGACAGCTGCAGAAACCTTAACGAGCTGCAGCCTTGAGTTCCGCACAGCTCCTTCAGAGGAGCGTATTGGACAGTTTTCGTAAAACCGGTTGAAGGTTTTTGCGAGGTCGTAGAGGTAGCCTGCGACAACGCACGGTCTGTGTTGAGCCGCGGCCTGAAGTGCGAAGTCATTGAAGCGTGATAAGTGGAACAGAAGAGCGCCTTCCTCGAATGAGTCGAGCTGAATTGCACCTCCAGCTTCTGGATGGCCTTGTTTTTCAAGAATGTTACAACACCGAGCATGCATGTATTGCAGGTATGGGCCTGTATCACCATCGAGACGGAGCCATTCATCTAGTACGAAAGTCACTTGAGTTGAGTTGTCAACTCGAAGCATTCCATACTTCAAAGCACCTATCGTAACGGCCTCAGCAGTTCTAGAAATCTCCTCGTCGCTCCAAATACCACGATATCGCTCAAGATAGTCTTGAGTCACTTTTTGTTCCATGGCATCGCGCAACTCAAGCAAACGGAGTCCAGTCATAGAGCGTGAGCTAAATGGTTTGCCGTCTGGCGTATTCACAGTTTCATAGAGGAGGGTTGCAGACTGGGTGGCCTGTGGATAGCCAATCAGTTCTGCTGTTTTGTAGACCTGTTGGAAATGCAGCTTTTGACGGTGGTCAACGACAACAAGGCTTGATGTAACCTTGGGATCAGCAAACTTTCGTCTCAGGAGTTCGAGGTCTTTAGTGATGTAGAGACCGTTACCATCAGACTTTAGAAAAAGCGCAAATCCGAGCTTGTAGTCGCTCAGGTCTATGCCTATGGCGCCCTGATCTTTTACAAAAAAACCCTCTTCGAACTTTTTGAGAACAAGTTCTCTCGAGGGCTCATCGCATTCACTTTCATAAAACCATTGATCAAATGACACACCCAGCCATGAGTAAATGGAGCGCATTTGTTCGAGGCTCCACTCTCGCGTTTCAAGCCAAAGTTCATAGGCGGGGCCGCTTTTATTTTGAAGTTGTTTCAAAATTTCGGCAATTTGCGCTCTGTTGGTCGTTTCTTTTTCGGTTCCCGTATCGAGCTTTATCGCCTCATCAGCCAATGCATACACATCCCCAAGCCAGTCTGCACGGCCTGTAGCTGGAGCCTGTTCTTTGCATCGATTTTGCAAATACCAAAGGGTTTTGGCGATGTGAGCTCCAAGATCACCGGGATACGTGGTTTTAACAACATCATGCCCCGCGTAGGCCATTGTTCGGCAGACAGAGTCTCCCAGAACTAAGCAGCGCAAATGGCCTACGTGCATGGCTTTGTGGGTATTAGGTTGAGAATACTCGACGACAACTTTTTCGATTTGTTCCTGAGGAATCTTTTCACGAGAGAAGAAACTTGAATTTGCCAATCTTTCAAACACGCTGCTCGCGACCGCCTCATTGTTCTGGAAAAAATTGAGGTAGCCCTGCACGGCTTGTGCGTTTGAAATAGCCTTTCGCGTTTTATTGAGAATTCGGATGACCAGCTCCTGAGCGATCGCCGGTGGTGCTTTGCGTAAGACCTTGGCAAAGCTGAAGCAGGGGAACGCTGCCTGTCCAAGGTTTAGATCAGGGGGGGTCGCAAGGAGTGCAGCCACCTGTTGTCTGTCTAGTTCTTGCTCTACCTTCAGTTCATTGCAGAGTTCGAGAAAAGCTTCACAGATCAGCGTTACGATCTCATTGCGGAACGGGTCGTATTTCCAATTTCCTGCGGACATGGAACCTTCTCTCCTGAATCATAAGTGACAGTTTTCGCATAATGCAGAGCATGTGCTCATGGCAGAACAAATAGCCGCTCCACCGTAAGGTCAAGCATCGCCTGATAGGGACCTTCATCACCTAATAAACCTGCATTTTGCAAGTGGCCGCCACTCCAGTTGAAATGACTGCCACCATAGGGCATTTCATCTGCGCGCCAACTCGGAACTTCGTTCCAGAGAACTGTGCGGCTGTGCAGGCTTTCAAAAATTTGCCGTGCTTTTTTGCTTTGATAGGTGAAAACCGAAGCATGAATATTTGAGTCAAATTGCTGCAGCAATCGGGCCGTTTTTTCGGGAGTCGTGTTACGGGGAAGTCGATGGATACACACAACCGGAGCGAAAACTTCTTCTCGTGTTAGTTTGATACTCTCAAGGGTGCGCTCCTGAGCATTTGGATAAACGACAAGCGTAGGTGAAAGTCGATGCTCCAATGGATTGTGTTCTCCAGCGCTCCATACTTGGGCTCCTTGATCAAGAGCCTGATTGAGCAGGGAGAGTGCCTTGTCGAAGGCAGCCCGTCCAATGAGAGGCGCGACGACAGTTTGTGAGGACTTTGGGTCTTGGCTGCGAGCCATGGCTGAAGCTGCGTGTTTTAGATGTGAAATGAGGTCATCAGACACCTCGCTTTCAAGGAGAAGATGCTGAAGTGAAACGCAGGATTGACCCGAGTTGCTGAAAGCACTTCGTGCAAGCTCCTGACTGAGCCGTTCAAGCTCCCAATTGGGAACGTCACTGCACACAAGGCAAGATGCAGTGGAGCCAAGCTCAAGGGTAACCTTTCGGTCCCAAAACTTTTGTTTCAAAGCCAATCCCACCTGACGGCTGCCGGTAAAACTAATGAACGGAGCAGGCAAGCGCTCCAGTGCACGTGCGACCGCTTCGTTAGAAGCAAAGTAAAAAGCGAATTGATCGTGCTCGAGTCCACATTCCTCTAACCAGTCGTTTAGCAATTTAAATAAGTCGAGGCTCTGAAGCGGTGGCTTACACACAAAAGGAAGTCCGAGAGCAATAGCCGGTGCAATTTTATGAAGAGTCAGGTTTAACGGGAAGTTGAAGGGAGTGATTGCAAAGAGAGGAGCGAATGTGAATCTTTGCGAGAGCGCAGTGTGGCCTCCCTGCAGTGCATCTGAAAAATCGTATGCTCGTGGTTCGCACAGTTTGTGTGCAGCATCTCTACATTTTTCAAGGGTTTGCAATGAGCGCTGTACCTCGGTCAGGCAGCTCGAAACGGGCCTATGAGTCTGTTCCACCATAAGTTCAGCAAGCTGTTGCGCATTTGCTCTAATTTTTGTGGAGAGAGCTTCTAGTATGCTCATGTTGCGTGTCACTCGCTGCAGAGATACTGGAAGGTTTGCTGGTCGGAGGAGGATGTTACTGAGAGAGTCGAGCGACTTCTGGAACAGTTTGTCGTCATCCGTTAAATTCAAGCCGTTTACGAGCATGATCACATCCTGCGTTACCGTGAAAGGAACACAAAGCAATGGCAGAAACACCTTCAATGAAGCGAATCTTGGATGTTTACTATGCCTTGTTAGCTCAGGGTGTGCAACGCTATCCCCGCCCCCTCGCGCTCTCTCGGCAGGAGACTTCGTCGCGGAACCGATGTTTGTTTCTCATCGACTTTGGTTTGGAATTGGTTTCTCTTGAGCTCGCAACGGGACAAACGGTGTCAGCCCCGCCTATCATTTCACGATTGGTCGAGCGGCTTCCTTGGCGCAATCAAGTTTCTCTGCATCTGATATTCGAAGCTCAGCCCAAAACGCCCCAACTGCATCCTTTGAGCGAAGATAGGTTGGCCTCCGTATGTGAGTCGTTTTCGCGTTCCGAGGCAGATCGGTGTGTGTGTTTTGGTTGGCGGTCTGCACAGGTGTGCGCAACGGCTCTAGGGATTCCGTTTGCAATCCCCAGCGAATCTTTTGAAGCGTTGGAATTTATTGATGATAATGGAAAAAAGATGGAGTTCCTTGTGTTGCCTGATGTGCGAGAACTTGAGGCATTTCCTGAGTGGAGAGCCAAGGTTTGGGAAAGTCTGCTTGCTTTTGGGCCCGTGCGTTGACCAAAGCTTACAAGCTGGTTTAAGCAAATGGGTTTGAGGATATGTGTGGTGCCTGCGGCCGTTACGGCTCAGCCGGCCTGAACAACTGGATGAAGTGAGAAACTAGCCATGACGACAGCGCAGATCGAAGAAATCAACAGCACTCGGCGTAAATTCACAATCGAGGTGCCTTCAAACTCAGTGAAATCGGCCTTTGACGTCGCAGTGACTGAAATACAGAAATCAGCTGAAATCAAAGGTTTTCGTAAGGGTAAAGTGCCGAGCGCTCTCGTGAAGAAATTCTTCGCGCAAGATGTAGTCAAAAAGGCTTACGAAAAGGCTGTCAACGAATCATACGGTGAAGCTATCAAAGGCGTCGATTTTCAAATCGTCAGCTTTCCAATGATCGACGTCGAGGGTCAGTTTGAGGAAGGGAAGCAATTCACATACACAGCGACCGTCGATATCAATCCAAAGGTTGATATGCAGGGATATAAAGAACTCACATTGAAAAGCGCCGATGCTGAGCCGAGCGTTGATGAACAGCTTGAACGCAGCATGCGGCAACTTGCAGCTGATGCCGAGGCGCTTGTAACCGAGAGCAGCGGCCGCGGTGCGGCAAAGAAAGACGCTGTGAAAGTGGACTATACTGTCAGTGTTGACGGTAACGAACTCAACGAGCGTGCTGCTCAAGGTGTGACCCTTCATCTCGATGGAAGTACTTTGCCAGAACTGGAAAACGGCATCATCGGAATGAAAACAGGCGAAACCAAGAAAATTTCATTGAGCTACCCCGAGACTTTCGGCGATGCTGCGCTTAAAGGCAAGACTGCAGAGTTCAACGTGACTCTCAATTCCATTCACGTCTTCGACCTGTCTGTACTCAATGATGACTTTGCTAAAAAGTTTGGTGCAGAGAACGTTGACGCTCTCCGTGAAAATATGAAGAACTCCATCAATAGCATGAATGAGCGGAACAAGGTTGCCAAATTCAAAGACCAAATTATCCAAATGATTCTTGAGAAAAACTCATTTGAAGTACCTGAAAGTCTTGTTGAAGGTACGATTGATCGTGCTGTAGCGGACGCCAACAGTCGCCGTGAGAAGGGCAGCCAACTTGACTCAAACGATCAAAAGGTTCGAGACGAATATCGTGAGTGGGCTCTCCGTGAAGTGAAGGGCGTATTGGCTCTGGGTCATATCGCTCGCCAAGAAGGCCTCACTGTCGATGACAAAGAAGTGGGTCAGGAAATCACAAACTTTGCAATGCAAACTGGAATGCGCCCACAAGACATTCTGCGCAATTACGGTCAGCAAGTGATCGAAGAGTTCCGTGGGAAGGTTTTGGTCGACAAGGTTCTCAAGCACTTGGTTGGTTTGGCCAAAATTGAAGTTGAAGCGAAGGCGTAACAGAGTTTATTCGTTTTCCTAACAAGAACACTGCTCTCATATGGGCAGTGTTTTTTTTTACTTTCCTTCCGCCGTAACTTTGTTTCCCTCAATATATTGTTGACGGAACATTTTTGCCGAGCGTTTTACGTTAATTGAGTTATCGAAAATCAAAGATAAAAAAATTCACTGAGGTGACTTTGAGCCTTCAGGTAAAAAAATGAGGGTTGGAATAAAACCAGCCGGCCACCCGTACTCCCTGCAGTAGCTGGACTGTCGGACTCATGGCATGGCGCTAGGGCTCTTGCATCAGCTCGGAACAATTGTTCACTGGAGGTTCCCATGAGACTTGTCATTCTTGCGCTCGTTTCTGCTCTTTCCGTTTCCACCGCTTTTGCTGAAGAAGGCATGCCAATGAATGAAGCAGCTGCAGAAGCAACTGAAGCTGCCCCTGCAGAGGCTGCTCCTGCTAAGAAAGTTAAGAAAAAAGCCAAAAAAACGGCGAAGAAAATGAAGAAGAAAAAGAAGAAGGCTGCAGCAGCACCAGCTCCAGCGGCTGAGGAGCCAGCTGCTGACGCTCCAGCTAACGACGTTGCTCCAATGGAGTAATAGTGGTTCTGCAACCACGGCATCCCATTTGTTAAAAGCGGGTTGTTGGTGCAAGGCCTTAGGAAGACTGAGTTCAGGCTCAGTCTTTTTTTATTTCACAAGGACATGTAGCTTCTGACCTGAGTGCGAAGGTGCACTCTCTTTTTCCGGCAAAGCCCGATGTTTTTGAAAGTTGGAAGCCCTTCGAAACTAGAACTCGCTTGAGCGCAGTTCGGCTCGCATAACTCACAAAGCGGCAAGAGGGAGCGCAGAGTTCAGTGACGATACTTTCAAGCAATTCCACCTTCCAAAGAAGTGGGCTTGAGTCTGGACTGAATGCATCAAAGAGCACGCAATGACTCTGAAAGAGGTTTTTTTCCGGACGATCGAAGTGCTCTGTGTCCAATCGACCATGCAGCTCCAAAGAGCCACAGTCTACAAGCTGAGTGATGTATGATTGCAGCTCGAACTGACTCAGTTGCAAATGGGAGCAAACCAAGTCGCAAATGTTTTGGTAGGCAAACTTCAATGCAGGCGGCAGACTCACTTTTTCAGAGTCTTTAAAAAAAGTTAGGAAACTCGACTGCAGCGGTTGCTCGCTTTCGAAGGAATATACTTTCAGCTGATCAGATCTAAGTCCAAATTTCATCCCTAATGCTGAACAGAGTATTTCGTTATAGCCGAGACCCAAGCCTACGGAAGCCACTTTCCATGGTTCTGTCTTTTGCGGCAGCGCCATAGATTCAAGGAGTGCAGGAAAATACACATGGAGAGTTTCTGACCACGCTCCTTTGGAGCTGTGCATTGGCTCGGTCCATGGTGCGTTGTCGGAGCAACCAGACTTGTAGCGCAGCGAATAGCTTCCATCTGCGGTCTTGAGCAGTGAACAGGCGAGATGACCCAGTTGGAAGTCTTCGGCCGTGAATTCATGCATAGATGCGTTCCTACTTGCTCTGCCTTGTTTCATTATTATGTGCGTTTGAAAGCGAAGTTGCAGGAGCCAATAGAGCCGCTAAGCCACCTTGCAAACTCAATGCGTTGCAGGAGGCTGTTCTGCGCAGAAGTTGAGCTGCTTGCAGACTGCGCTGTCCGCTGCGGCAGACGCATAGAATATCTTGTTTGATGTTGTTGTTCATGCAGTCGATAATGAACTGCGGCAATCTTGATAGGGGGACTATTTCAAAACTCAAATGTGACAACCTCGTGTTTGCAAGCTTTTTCGTTGTTCGGCGACCGAGTAAGTCGATAAGTATTTCATCGAGGTGACTCGTTGCTGATTCGAAGGGCTCACGTACGTCGAGAACTAAAAAGTTCCTCTCACTCAACTGATTTGCAAGCTCGACGCGCGTGCACTCAATTTTTTGATGATCCTGTGCAAGCTGTAGGCTTTTCTCTTGAATATTCACAAGTGATCCAGAAATCCACTCATAGACATTGTAGCTGTCAATCGGCGAATCTGAGTTTACGAAACAGGCAAGCAGCTTTGTTCTCTCGCGAATTTCAATGGACTCAATCTGAGTGTTGAGTTCTCCAATGCACATTGGATGGGGGGCAAACAATATGTAAGAGTGAATGTTGTTCCGCGATTCCTTAAAAAGCAGTGCTGAACCGAAGGTGGTTTGAAGAGCATACCAAGGAGGATAGCTGCTCTCACCTGAAGTACGCTCATCTAGCAGAAGCACCTGCGTATCGCTGAGACCGCGACAGGCCAACTTTGTGTTTAATTCACTGAGAGCAATGGCACAGTCTGCAATGAGGAAGTTTTTATTTTCTGATGTCCGCACGAGCCATGCTCGGTTCCCTTGTGAGGAGCGTAATTCTGAAATTCCCGACGATAAATTTTGTAGGAATTGAAAAGCCTGATCGGCTCTCGCTGGGCGTTGCGGAATCATGCAATGAGCTTGAAGTGCAGAACCTGCGGAACGTATGGCCACGCAAGCTTCCTCGATATCTTGAAGACTGTCGGCCGGGCCAAATGACATTCTGATTGCATTTTGAGCTCGCCATTTGTGAAGGTGCATGGCCTCAAGAACGTGGCTGCCCGAGGCTTTGCCAGAGCTGCATGCCGATCCTCCCGAAACTCTTACGCCGACGGCATCAAAAGCGTTCATTAGTTCTTTGCTAGAAACACCTTCAACGGAAAAATTGAGAGTGGTCGAAACACAGTGTTTGAGTTCGACGTTCCATTGGAGAGTGGGAAAGCAATCTATCAGGGCTGCGATGAGTTTTTGCTGTGCTATAACTTGTGATTCGTGATTGAGAAACACCCCCGAATGAGGATCGTTGAGTGCGCATAAAATTCGCCCAAACGCTGCAGCGCCAGGGAGGTTTTCAGTTCCAGAGCGCATGCCGCGCTCTTGTCCACCACCAACTATGAGAGGAGTGTAGGGGGCGCCATTTCGCACATAAAGAAAGCCAATGCCTTTGGGGGCATTGAGTTTATGCCCCGAGAAACATGCATAGTGCGCACCCAGAGCTTCCAGATTTATAGAGATTTTTCCGAGCGCTTGAACGCCATCGATAAACCAATAACAGTCCTTTCCAGCCTCAGAGTGTAAGATCTCGATGAGTGGCAACAGTGGTTGAATCACACCTGTTTCATTATTAACTGCCATTGTGCACAACATGGCTGTTTCAGAAATTCTCTCAGAAATGAAAAGTTGGTCGAAAATTCCGTTGCTGTTGACGGGAATTGATTCAATCACAACGGGGACGTTGAGGATGGCGGCCCAATGATGCAATGCGGCAGGAACTGCTTTGTGCTCCGTAGAACCAAATAGAATCCGGAATCGGCTGAGACTACCACCGTCTCGATACTTTTGAGCTAACTGAGTGAGAACAGAGAAAATGGCAGTTTGAATGCCCTCGGTTGCACCGCTGTTAAAAATAATTTCCTCGGAGGTTGCTGACCCGACTGCTAGCTTTGCCGCTTCACGAGCACTTTCGAGAAATGAGCGTGCGTGAAGACCAGTGATGTGTGTGGAGCTTGGGTTGCCAAAACAAAGTTCCATGGCCTCGCGCGCGGCCTGCAGCGCAAGTGGATGAGTGTAAGTCGTGGCATTCGCATCTAGGTAGATTGTCCGTTGCAAATGGTCTGTTCTGGAGCTTTTGTTGCGTTCGGCAGGTGTCATATTGAATCGGCTTCCACTGGCAAAGGTGCAAAGTTCAAACACCGAGAATGTTGAGATAACAGCAAATTCGCTCACCTCAGGGGGGTGTGTCAAATCTTCAACTTTCAAACAAGCGTAAAACCTCAATTTGAGCGGAAAAATCGTCCCAAACATGGCAATATGTTTACATTACCTGAAGGGAATGACCTCAACCGAGAAGGAGTCCTCGACTGTGGGGAAAAAATTGCCAACCGGCGAAACCAAGCTATTTTTGTGTGCTGCACTTGCGTCGATTTGCAGTCTTGCATCATTTCAGAGCGCATTTGCAGCCGATTATCAAGTGTGCAGCCAAGAGACTCTGAGCCAGTTCGACTGCTTGCCCGGAAGCGGTGGGACAAGCACTCTGCCTAGCGCGATCACACTGCAAAGTGACGGTGGCACCGAGGGTGTCACGGTTTTCAATTGGAAAGTAAAAAACTGCAAACAAAAAGCGAGCCAGCTCCGTGGGCGTTTGTCGATTGTTCTCGACAACTCCAAAAGCTCGACCACCACTGACCCCGATGCTACCCGAGCGAACGTCATCAATTCGTTTGTGAATGAATTCACGCTCAAAGCGCTGCAGTCAGGCGTGAGCACCAACGACCCGATCTACCCAAAAATTGGACTGACCAGCTATAACGGCCGAGTGGGTGTGTCCAACAGCGATACTCCTGTTGACGGCTACAATGCTGGTTTCACGCCCAGCTATTGTTCTTTGTCTACGTATCCTGCACCTGAGTCGGTGACTGCATGGAATGAATCAGACGGAAGCACCAAATACTCAAGGTGCGAGTATCTTCCTTTAGTAGCAGCAGATGCATACTCAATTGCAGTCAATAATCTCCGAGCTTTTGCATCGTTTACAGCGACTCAGCCACGAGGATCAACCGACTTTACATATTTCTTTAAAGCAGCAGAAAGTACTCTTTCCGTGGCGAACCCGCAGAATCTAGGCAATAACGTTATAGTGGTCACTGATGGTTTGCCGAATATTCCTAAGAATGTTGCTGCTGAAACATGCAAGTCAAGTCCAAGATTACAGAATGAAGAAATTTTGTCTGGTGTGCCTTTGAGTGGTGCAGGCACAAAGGAATACTGTGTAGACAGGCAAGTGCTTGTTGCTATCGATGAAGCAAATAGAGAAGCTTTGCTGCCTGCATATTCGAATATTAACTTTCATCATGTGCTTTATACAGAAAGTCAGCGAGCCTACTTTGACTATGATGAAGCAGGCAAACCAAGTGTGAACCCGGCAAGTTTCCTAATTGAAAACAGTGCTCGCACTGGCAACGGAAAAGTAAAATTCTCATACGCCACCAGTGAAAATGAGCTTCAAAAGCAACTAGAAAAGACATTCGATCAGATGGATCTCAATGCGTTGCAATATGTACGTGTGAGAGTTCAGCCGGCAGGCGGAGGTGAGTTTAACTACAATGCAGTTTCGCCTTCTGCTCCTAATAGCGATTTTTCGATAAAGTTTGTCGGTCTTAAAACTGGCACCAATAAGGTAACTGTCTCGCCTGTGTATCAAGATGGCTCTTCAAGCTCTCAGACATTCGACATCATTGTGGGAGCAAATAGTGCAAGCAGTAGTAATCTGAGTTGTGTGAAACAAGACACAAGCCTAACGGTCGATGGCGACCCTAGAGGTGATAAAACACCTGATGGTGATGGTTTCTACCATACCCCTGAGAACGGAAACTTTCGGGATTACCGAAACAACGATCCGAGCAATCTGATTTCAGAAAATGAGTTTGCGGTGGTGGGCGATGAGCAGGCTTCTGCCGGACTAAGAAAGTTGCGACTGCAAGGTGGTACTGGCAACTGCGGCGTTATGGCCTCTGTTGGTCGGTCCAGCAGTCATTCGCACATGCTCCTTTGGGCACTTCTGTTGGCACCGCTTGTATTTGTGCGCGTGTTTCGACGTTGCAACAGGAGAAAGTCATGATGAAAAACATGAAAGCGAATACTTTCAAGATCAAAGAAAAAGTGAAAAATAAAACGGTGCGAGTAGTTCAGGGTGTGGCTCTAGGTGCCACACTGCTCGCTGCTGGTCGCAATTTTGAAGCGTTGGCACTTGGCGTGAATGCTGAGAATTTTGCACCTGCTGTTTCGAACCACTCTGCACTGCTGCATGATTCACCCTACACAATTGCTCCTAAAGCATGGACTCTTGGCGTAACAATGGACTACGCGTTTCGTCCTGTCGAACTGGGTGATGGAAATGCCGTGCGTGAGAGCATACTCGACCATTTGTGGATGACTCACCTTTCTGGTGGCTACGGGGTTCATGACAGTCTTGAAGTGTCGGCAGTGTTGCCGTTTGCTTTGCTGAGTGCTCATGAAAATCCAAGTGGTTATCTCGTTGAGATTGGGGCATCCCGGTCTGCGTTTTTACTCTCGGATATGCGTTTAGCAGGTAAGTTCAAGGTGCTTGAGTGGGGAACTGCGTTTGCCGGAACTCATTCGGTTGCTGCCGAAATTCGGTTGCCTTCGGGAAATAAAGAGGCTCTGCTCTCAGATGGCACAACTCGGGCCAAATTTTCTGTGCCGAGCTCTTTATTTTCAACCGCAGGTGACTGGGAAATTAGTTTGAATCCGGGGCTCATTCTCTGGAGCGACAAAGACCGTGTCATTGGTGATACTGGTTTTGCGGGCGGTCGGCAAAGATTACTCACACGCAGTTGGGCAGCCAGCTGGGACAGCAGTTTCCGTTGGACAATCCTCGGGACCTCCGGACGTGCTGGGCATGTCGGTCTTGAAGCAGGTATCAGAACGGAGTTTTCCCAAGGCTACATTGCACTCAACAGTGCAGGCAATCCGTGGGAGTGGGGAGTCGGTGGACGGTATCTCCTTCGTGAAGATCTCACATTACATAGTTCTTTAGGAACGGGCATTGGGCGAGGTGTAGGTTCTCCCTTGTTTCGTTTTATGGCAGGAGTCCGTTGGAGCGGCGGAGGGGTGAAAGAAGTTGAGACTGAAGATTCGTTTGA
>JBEAPS010000166.1:0-6781 GCA_041164285.1 Pseudomonadota bacterium | reverse complement strand
TCCTTGTTCCTTTGCCTCTTTGGGAGCGAAGTCACTTCCAAAACCTGCTACACGTGAAAAATCCGAACTTACCCAAGTCACATCTTTGCGTGGGGATGTGAGTGCAACCGAAGCCATCAATGAAGTTTCATTTTGCTCTCTCGCCGCCCATCGGTGCATCATCATTTTGAGAGGAACATCGGCGACTATATCACCCGATACGACAATGGTGTCCCAAAAGTCAGTGTGAGATAATTCTTGGCTACATTGATGGATGATTCTTGCGATTCCACCACCGGTCTCGAGGATCTCAGGCTCATTCCAAAATCTGACCGCATCCACGGGCCACCCTCGAGAGAGTGCGGCAGCCCTGACCTGTGCTTCAACTTCTTCTGCAAGGTAATGAGTGTTCATGTGAATAGAGCGTATTCCTCCATCCAGTAACTGCTCGGCATTTCTCAAAGCCGCTGGAAGGCTACCGACCGGAACAACAGGTTTGGGAAGCACTTGAGTGAGAGGCCGCAGGCGTGTTCCCAGGCCTGCACACAATACGATTCCATGCATGGGTGTCGTCATGTGAATCTTTCGCTCCTTGTGACTTTGCAGTTCGGATCTTTCTTACTCATGCATATGCAAGACTACGGGAGTCTGGCTGGACAGTACAGACCGCTCATGATTAAACCAATGTGCGCCATGTTACGGCGTTACACTGTTCGGATGAAATGAGATTCAACTATGTCTTCGCAAGCGTCACATACTGACCTCCCAGACTACCTCGAGGGTGTGGCGCGCTTTTTGTCGAGCTTTCGCGCCAGAGAAGGACTCACTCAGAGTGAAATGGCCGGACGCTTGGGCCTGTCCCTCAACCGATACCGTGAATATGAACAGAATACGACCGACAATTCGAAAGGCATTGCACTCGATTTGCTTCTTAAAATCGCTGACTTAGAGAATTTAACTCTTGTTAGTTTTTTGCATAAAATCACGAGTTCTGCGCCTCAGGGTCCAACCGCCGGACTGGAGCTCTGGCAAGAAAAGCTCCTGATGCACTTTTCGGAGCTGTCGATTGATGAGCGTGACAGTTTCTTACAAGTTCTTGAAAACCGCACAGCACCTGATGAGCGCGCTCTTCAGGTAGGTTCCCGTAGGACTGACGAAACTCAGGAGCCGCTGATGCCGCGCCGAGTTCGTTGGTGGGTGAGGTTGGGCGTCTTGCTATGTCAACTTCCCTATGATTCACGCCTCCGATTTGAGCGTCAGGTGCTAGAGGATTATATCGATATTAAAAAGCCCAGTGGCGACGATGAACATACCCAACAAATTTTCGAACGCCTTCGAGAGCTCCTCAAGCATTACTTCACCCACTTCGATTTGATGCGGCGCTGATGTCACCAAAAAATTGATGCAAAACTTGCACCCTCAAATTGTACATGTTACATGTTTGGTCGACCGGCCAATTAATTCATTGGAAGCATGGGGGGGAAACCTGTGAACGAAATGTTGCCTAGAATGCTAGTGAGCTCGGAAGCTCAGCCACAGCTCTACCAGTTCCTGCGTTATCACCCGGAACTAATCGATATATTTCATAATATTATCGCAGATAGACCACTGGAGTTGGGGGTTTTGCTCTCTCAGTCGGCTGAACCAGGGATCGTGCAGCTGTATATTGAAAATCTGCATATTCCTCTTCTGCTTCAGCACGAGGCGATTAGAGTTTCCAAATCGTCGCGCTGCGGATATGAAGCTCTCTACTCAGGACTTGAATTCTCTGGCCATGACTCCGTGTCGGCGGCCTCGGTGGCAGCTGACCGAGCAGAGGCTCTCTCTAAAATCGCAACCGTCGAGGATTCGCCGGAAAATAGCTTATATTGCTACTATCACGGACTTGGTGAAAGCGTTCAGCTGTCCGAGTGCTTGCTTGAAGACATCCGTCAACTCATCCTCAAGCACGCTGCTAACCCAGGGGTAGCTGAGAACACCGACAAAAATACAACTTTTGATTTAGTCATTTCAGGGAGGATCACGCGCCATGAAAAAGCATAATCGTGCATCACGTATCGTGTTGATCGGGCTTGTTGGCTTGTTTGGTGTGTCTTCGCTGCAGGCTTACGCCGGAAGCATAGTGATAAATCTTCCACCCAAGCCGAAGCCTCAGCCCCAACCAAAGAGTAATGGGCCAGACCTCAAAAAACCTCAGTAACGCTGAAGGCTCTCAGTTTTCCTTGTAAGTATTCCTTTTTGGAACCGTGAGATAACTCATTGAACAAGGAAAATATTGCTGGAAATGCATCAGCTGTATGCATTCCAGACTCTTTCGAGAATTCGTCTGACAGAATCGTGTTCATTGTGTGTTGAACAAACTTTAAGTAGCCGGTTTTTTGCTTCTGTGTCGCAAGATATCCGAAGCTACCTAATGCTTTGATGTTCCTCTGCAGCCCCATCAAAGCGGCTTCATGAAACAAGACTTCCTCGCTCCAAATAGTTTTTCCCTCACGCATGCGAGCTTCGTTTAGTTTGTTGCCGTAATACTGAATCAAAGCCAGCCGAGTTGTGGGGGTTATTCTTGTGTAGCTGTCACGAACAAGACTCACAACGTCGTATGTATGCGGACCCATGCGAGCGTCTTGAAAATCAATCCACTTCAGCTGTCCGTTCGTGATCATAACGTTGCGCACGTGGTAATCACGATGGCAAAGCACGCGCTCTGCGCTGTGGAGCATTGTGCAAAGCCCATCAAGTTCTCTGGAGACCTCCGCACCCAGACCTGTGCTTCTATCGAAAGTGATTCCAAGCCAGCCTTCGATGAAGTGACTGATAAAGAAGTTCATTTCAAATGAAAGCTTTTCAAAGTCGAACGCACGTCCTTGGGCTGGATGGTTGAACAGCTGTGAGCGTGGATATTGAGCCTGAACGAGTAGATCGAGGGCTTCTCGGTATAAATTGAAAGTTGGCTTGCACTCGGGATCGTCCATATCGAGTGTACGCTCGCCGAGGCGGTAGTTAAGGAAGTGGTCTCCAAAGTCTTCTGTCCAGATGCAGGCATTCTGCTCGTCGACGTAAAGTATTCTGGGTACTGGTATCCCAATACCAATGAGTGCCGATTGCATCCCAAGCCAGCTCATCGGGTCACCGCCGTAACCACCTTCCCACCTTGGGAATTTCATACAAATTGCATTGATTTGATTAGACTCGAGTCGGAAGAACTTACGATCACTCGCATCGCCTGCGATCAACTTGAGTGCTCCGTCAGGAGATAAGGTGCCATTTTCATAAGCCGCATATATAGACCGAAAGTCGAATTGTGCGGGCACATCTGGACTTGCTGTGTGAGAGTCATGAGTGATCATGGGAAATGTCCATCGTGTGTTGTTTCTCGATCGCCGATCTGACAACGAGTTAATTTTGTCTGTTCCTTCGAATATACGATCCAATCCTACCTGACTCTGCTATAGTCCGCATCGCGTCAAAGATCACACTTGGGGAGGATAAAGGCAAAATGCAGACGATCGAGGTAAAAGGTGCACATGAGCACAATTTGCAGTCTGTTGATGTCGATATACCCAAAAACCATTTGGTTGCCTTCACGGGTGTGAGCGGATCTGGTAAATCGAGTCTCGTGTTTGATACTCTTTATGTAGAGTCTTTTCGGCGGTTTGCAGACGCAAGTCATACGCCCGTGCAGCTGATGGGCCATTCGTTTTGGTCGAGGACTGCACGACCAAAATTTTCAGCAATTCGCGGACTGCCACCTGCATTAGGTTTGTCCCAGAGACAGGGCGTCGCGGGAAAATTATCGACTGTGGGTACCATTTCAGGTGTGAGTGATCTGCTTCGAGTTTACTTTGCCGCATTTGGCGAGGTTCATTGCCGAAACTGCGACATCCCGTTGAGAGCCACACCGTTTCGTGACCTACTTGAACAAATTGAATCAGAGTTTTCCGGTCAAAAAGTGACTATCGTTGCGCCCATAGTGGAAAAACGTAAAGGCGCATTCAAAGATGAAATTGAAAAGTTTAGGCAGCTGGGTTTTGCGCGGATTCGAATCAATGGTGAATCGTACTCTTTGCAGGAAGATGAATTCAGAATCGACGCGAAAAAACTCAATACTATTGAAGTACTCATTGATGCAATTCAGGTTCTCCCTGAGCGAAGACCCCGGTTGGAGAGAGCGCTGGGGCAAGCGCTTGAGTATGGTCAAGGTGTTGTTCGGGTTGAATTCAAAGATACCGTGAAAAAGTACAATACAAAATCAGCGTGTCCACAATGCGGAGAAAGCGCGCCTCGTTTGGATCCGCGCTACTTTAGCCACTCGTCCCTGGCGCAGTGTGATGAATGTGGTGGTAGCGGTGCAGAGCAAGAAGATCTTCCTGCGGATTTATATCCATGTGAAACTTGCAATGGGACGCGCCTCACTCGTGACAGACCAATCGTCAGAGTGTCAGATTTGAAATTTGAACAACTTCACCAAGAGAGTCTGCGCGAACTCCTTGAGCATTTAAAAACAAATTTCGCGGCAGATGCTCACCAGCAAAAGGCCAAATTGCAGGTTTTGTCCGAGGCGGTTCGATTGGTAGACACAATGGTGCAACTGGGGCTGGAGCATCTGAGTCTCAATAGAGCTGGCGCAAGTCTCTCTCCAGGAGACCTTCAAAGACTACGCCTTGCCTCCATGATTTCGAATAGATTGCGCGGTGCACTGTATATAATGGATGAACCTTGTCAGGGGCTGACAGGTGCAGAGGTGAGCAGGTTAGTTGCGGTGTTACGTGACCTGGTAGCGCATGGCTGTTCTGTGTTGGTAGTTGAGCATCATCCTGAGTTTCTAAAACATTGTGATGATGTATTTGTGATGGGACCGGGAGCCGGACGACTCGGTGGAAAGATCACCAGTCAGATAAGCGGACAGCGCGAAATCGAAAAGCTGTTGCTGGAAAAGGAGAAGTCGCTCTTTGAACAGCAGAAAAAGGAAACCATAAGCTCTCGCAAGGTTCCATTGTTGCGTGCCCGACCTGGAAAAATTAAAAAAGAGGTTGAGAACGGCGATGAGATCAAGAGCGGGACAATCGTTCTGGAATCCATCCGAGCACGTTGTTTATCGTTACCTCGAGTAGCTCTTCCACAGGGTCAGCTCACTTTACTAAGAGGTGAGGCAGGTCGGGGCAAAGGAACACTCCTTGAATTGTGCGTATGGCCAGCTCTTGAGCATCTTCTTGAAGAGGAAATTAAAAAGCCTCACGATTTAACTTTTTGTAAACTCAAAACCGAAGGTACGGTTGAGGTACACTCCATTCATGACGTTCGTCCGGGGAGCCTCGTTAGAACATCGCGTAGAACAGTGGCAGCTGCACTGGATATATTAGTTCCGATGCGTGAAATCTTTGCAAAGCTTCCTCAGAGCCAGGTGATGGGATTGACTCCCTCGCACTTTTCTTGGAATTCAAAGCAGGGACGCTGTCCGTCATGCGAGGGGCGCGGTTACACAGAGATCCCTCAAAGATTTGGTCCTCCTGTTGAGATCTCTTGCGAGGAATGCTTGGGAACAAAGCTCTCTCAACGGAGTCTTGTACCCCGGTTCAAGGGACTTAACTTCTCAGAAATTATGAATTTATCTTTAGAGGCCGCGCATGAGTTTTTTGCTCATACGAGATTGATTGAGTCGCGATTGTCGTCGGCCATTGAGTTTGGTCTTGGTTACGTCTCACTCGGCCAGGGCATGGACTCTCTCAGTGGTGGCGAACTGCAGCGCTTGACTCTTACTCTTGAGCTTCGCCGTTCCCAACTACGCGGTGCATGGTTTCTTTTAATGCACCCAGGAACTGGTCTACACACACCCGACATTGCAACACTGGGTCGATTATTGCGAGTGATGGTTTCACGTGGTGCAAGCTTTGTCGTTCTAGAGAACCGTGAAGAGTTTCTTTTCTTTGCGGATCAGGTTGTTGAATTTTAGGTGAACGAATTTGCATCCCTCTTTTTTCCGAGCGGAAATTTGTTTTGACGACGTAAGGCTCAGTGAAGTTTGTGTCATCACCGATAGCTCCCAATGGTTGTAATTATAGAAATGCAGCCGGAAGGAGTCATAAGATATGGGTGAGCGTCGCGGTAACAGATTCTATCCTCATGCTCGTTTGTCAGCCTCTGGAACATTCGCACCTGAGATTGGCAAGTTAATGGACATTGTCGATGTGGCAGTGGATCGGGGCCAGTTTACCAAAACAGAAATTTATCAAGCCGTCCGCTGCTGTGAGCTTCTGTTTTGGAAGGGTTCTTGGGAAAAAGTAGAGGAAGTTGCTGCCCGGGTTATTGCAACCGGTGTTGGCTCACGTTCGACTCTTCGACTCTATCGAATGTGGATTGAGGCATTGCGTGCCAATTACAATTTCAATGGTTTAAAAACCTTGTCACGACACTTGCTCTCTCTGAGGCATGCGTCTGTAAAGTTCATACCGCTTGCTGCCATGGCTCTAGCTTATACAGGCGAGAGACGTTTCAGTTCAAAAATTTTGAAAATATTGAACTCGAGTAAGACAGCCAAATCAATTCTTCTCGTGGAGGCTTGTGCAGTTTATCAAGCAGAATCTCCTCGTCGAGAATTACGAGAACGCGGGTTACAATATCTACAGGCGTTGAATGTAAAGAATCGCAGTAATTATTTTCTTGCGCGCAACTATCTGGTCTACACCTTGGAAAATGATTACTTAGAAGAGGCATCAAAAGCATTTGAAATGGTGCACGATAGGTTTCCTCGATGCCCTGAACCATTTTGGGGAGCTGCGCGCCTTGCTCTCGCACAGGGACATTG
>JBEAPS010000165.1:0-2658 GCA_041164285.1 Pseudomonadota bacterium | reverse complement strand
TTCCTTGTGATGATGTATGCGGCGTATGACCGCATCAAACACCCGCCTAGCTAAGAGTTGAAATCCAGTAATCCAGAAGCCTACGGTCGATCGAGTGTGGCGCTGGTCATCACCAGACTCTCCATAATCACTCTTGCCTTTGCAATTCACGGATTTAGTAATCTATTCAATCTTCTGGAAATTCTAACCGGCGAAGCTGCAATGAAAGAACGGCTTGACTGGAAGTTTATGCTCCTCATGCCATCTCTCATGACAGCTGCCCTTCTGGAAACTGGATCGACTGCGAAAAAGATGTTGAATTTTGGTAAAGATATGGCCGCAAAAGCTATCATCGAGCAGGAACTGAACGTGGGCCGAGAGGTCCAAAAACGCATGTTGCCCGAAATGAGGGTTGAGACTCCGTCTTGGAGTTGGCGTGCCTTTTATTTGCCTGCTGAAGCGCTTGCCGGCGATTGGTTTGATATCCGAGAGCTTGAATTTGCCGACGGTCGCACATTGGTAGCAGTTTGCGTCGCCGATGTGACTGGACATGGGGTGGGCTCCTCTCTTGCTACGAGCGTTATTTGTTCACATTGGGGCCTGTGGTGCTCGAGATTGCGAGACGCAGGATTCCCAGAAACCCCCGAAGCAAAACAAACTGAACTTAAAAGGGCTCCATTTGGTATTCATAAAGGGCTCAAAGCTCTTCGTGAGAACGAAAACTGCACAGCAATTTTTGCGATTTTTGACCCAACTAAGAACGAAATTACTTTTTGCTCAGCAGGTCATCCGGGCATTTTGTCGATTGGGCCTAAGGCCTTTCGATATTTCACAACGCAGGGTGAGCGGCTGGGCGGTGAGCTCATGCCGGACATTGTTTGGAGCGCAAAAACAGAAACTCTTACTGGCGATGAAGTTGTGGTTCTCTATTCTGATGGTGTCATTCCTCTGCGCGCCACAGTGTCCAATTGGGCAGCTCAAATCAAACGAAAGGTGAATGCCGGAGCAATTGAAAATCCAGAGCTCCTGTTCGTCAATCAGCTACGACAGAACAAAAAGGGCTTTCGCGATGCTCACGATTTGGTTGATGACATGACGCTTGTCATGGTGCGGCGCAGAGCTGTGGCCTCTTCAGCCGCGATAAGTGACAGTCTTTGCAACGACCAAGAGCAGGGTCCTGAACTGTCTCATTTGGCAAAGCCAGCCTAAAATTTTTAACAAAATTCAGTATCGTTGCTTCTCACTCATTCGTTGAGTTACTGTGCAAACGGTGAACAGGATGAGCGGGGAAAAGCCAGTGTCCAAATCAAAGCCGATTTTTACTTTTCTGGAAGATGCGTGGCTCAAGCAGCTCTACGTTGAGTTCGACCACATCTGCTTTCAATTCCGACTAAAACTTAAAAAGCCTGTCATTGAAATTCGGGATTTAAAAAGTCAGTGGGGCCAATGGGACCCTCTTCTCCGAACGCTTTCGCTCAGTCGGCATTTGATTCAGGCTCACTCTTGGCAACATGTCCTCGGCGTATTCAAGCACGAACTAGCACATATGTTTGTCACAGAAATATTGGATGGGGACTCCGGCCACGGTGCCGACTTCCAACGTGCATGCGATGCTCTCGGATTGGCCGACGAATATCGAGGTAGCGGGCTCGACCTCGGTGAGCCATTGCGTACGTGGCAAGAGTTGTCCGAGGTTCCAGAGGAAGAAGCTGTTATTTTACGGAAGGTTGAAAAGCTTCTCGCGATGACCGAATCTAGCAACGAAAATGAAGCTTTTCTTGCCATGGCGAGAGTGCAAGAACTCATTGGAAAATACAATCTCGAGTCCACACTCACCCGAAAAAAGAATCGCTATGTTTCACTCGTGATCAATCACAAAAAGCAAAAGATTGACAGACTTCAGCGTATGATAGGTGGTATTCTGACCGGCTATTATTTTGTCGATATTGTTTTCTCTGAAATGTATGATTCTCAGCAGAATGTATCTCACAAAACAATGGAAATTCTGGGAACTGAACAGAACGTGTTGATGGCTGAATACGTATACGGATTTCTTCGGCAGCAAACAGACTCACTTTGGGAACACTATCGTGCAACCCACTTGCTTAAAGGCTCTGCTCCCAAAATGTCTTTTCAGGTGGGTGTTATTGCTGGCTTCAAAAAGAAGCTGGACTTACTCGAGCGAAAGTCCGCAGCAAATCGTGCTCGGGCAAGTCATCAAAACAGTTCTATCGAGCTCAATCCAAACTCTACTTCCAGTGAGCTGGTCAAATTCAATGACCCAGCTTTAAAAAAGTTTGTAAGTTCCCGCTTTCCTCGACTCACCTCGGTCACGTCGGGGGGGCGTGTTGTGGGCGAACACTACGAAAGCGGAAGGCAGCAGGGTGAGCGAATTGTTGTTCACACGGGCCTATCGAAAGGCAGTTCCGCAGTGACTCGCGCCCTCACCGCAGGACTGCGCTGAGGTGACAGTTGCCTTTCAGGCGAAATTCAGGATAAACATTTTGTAATGGAGTCGCCGTAGCTCAGCTGGATAGAGCAGTTGTTTCCTAAACAACAGGTCGCATGTTCAAGTCATGCCGGTGACGCCATCATTCATCCCACTCCGCCAGCGCTGAGGCTTCAACAAAGGCAATAGCTTTTCTGATTTTCCATGTAGAACAAGGTCAGTAATAATTT
>JBEAPS010000164.1:0-4081 GCA_041164285.1 Pseudomonadota bacterium | reverse complement strand
CAATTAGGTGTTGTCGGTAGATCTGGCAGTGGGAAATCAACGCTTCTCTCAATGCTCGCTGGCCTCGAACGACCTTCATCTGGCTTCATACGCTTCAACGGCTTCCCTGTTTCTACTGCAGGCGAGGCAGAGCTCTCTCGTTACCGAGCACGTGAAGTGGGGTTTGTGTACCAAACTTTCCAGCTTCTTAAACATCTTTCTGCGCTGGAGAATGTTTTGGTTGCGGCAGAAATTGCAGGCCACCCTCAGGCACGTACAGCGTCGCAGGATGCGCTCGAGTGGGTTGGCCTCAGTACAAGACTTAAACATAGGCCGGATCAACTCTCAGGAGGAGAGCAGCAACGCGTGGCAATCGCTAGAGCAATTGTCAACAAACCCAAACTCCTTCTTTGCGACGAGCCTACCGGCAATTTAGACCCACAGAGCGCAGACCAAATATTCAGATTAATCAGTGGCCTTGCCCTCGAGCTTGGAGCAACGCTATTTTTTGTTACTCACGACTATGCGCTGGCACATCAACTTACGGGCCGAATTGAACTCGAACGTGGTCAACTCTCTCGACTTCAACTCGCTGGAGGTGGCGTATCGTGAATCATTGGTTCTGGTCATCCCTCAAACGCGAAGTTCGCGCATCTTGGTTGAAACTCTCGCTTGCAGCACTTTCTCTCTTTATCGCAACCTCTGCCCTGACCTCAATCCTCATGACCGAGTCGCGCCTGACTCAAGCCACACTGAGGCAGGCTGAGCATATTCTGGGGGGAGATGCAGAAATTCAAGATGTGAGAATTTTACCAGCTCCTCTACTTGAAAAACTTAAACGCTCAGGAAACGTCGCTCGCGGAACTCGTGTGAGCACGTTTGTTACGATGATCGACCCAGGAAAGAAACACCGAGCTCGACTGGCTGAAACACTTGCTGTCGATGAAGCATGGCCACTTTTGTCATCGGTTCAAGTGATTCCAGCACTCAATTGGGAGCTATTGAAAGCAGGTGGAGTGCTTATAGAGAAATCTTTCGCAGAGAACTTTGGACTCACTGTATTCGAAGATAGTTCTATATCTATATTACGCGAGCGCACACTGCAGAAACTGTGGAATGATCAAAAAGCAATTAGAATTGGTGAAACCATCTTTCCGATTGTCGGACTAGTAGAAAATGATCAGAGCAGAAACTTTGCAAGTTTTGCGACCGGCGCGCGCATTTATCTTGCTAGAAGCGTGGCTGTTCAGCAGCAATTTATTTCAGCTCAATCTCGACTCCGAGATAAGTTCGTGGTTCAATTTTCGCCCGAAATTTCTCAACTGGAAGGACAGAACTGGTTAAAAGACGAGGTAAAAGCGAGTAATATAACCTCAGTCAGAGTGACAACCAAAGATGATGCTTTGGGAGCAGCATTTAAACCCGCTCGCAGTTTGTTTTTATTTTACGACGCAATCGGTTTTTCACTATTGATTCTCCTAGGACTAGGAACAGCTCAGGCAATTCATTCGTATTTAATAAAAAAACACGGGGATGCAAAAATCCTCATCATGTTGGGCGCACCTCACAGTCACACAGCACTCATCTACCTAGGAAATGTATTCCTGCTTCTTGTAGTCGCTGTCAGTGGTGGCGCTTGGGCTGGTTTCGAACTTTTTAACCATTACATATTCCCACGATTAGCGGTCCTTACACCTGGAATGAGCCTAGGATTAAATAGCGAAGTGCAAAGTGCAGTGTCTTTACGCTTTGCATTATCCGTTTTTATACTGACAACTTCGCTGCTTCTGCCAGGAACCCTGCTCTACTTCAAAGGAGTGACTAGAAGCGCGCTTAAGCCGTTCCAACAACCCACTCACTGGCAACGTCTTAAGGAACTCTCAACTATCGCGTTATCGCACTTGAGGAATTTTCCCGATCTTGTTTGGATCATTGCCACATTTTTTCTCTCATTTATTGTTTCGAATGAAACTATTTTCAACATAATCCTCGTCGCTTTCATATCTGCAGTTTACCTCTGTGTCCGTGTGCTTGTTAAACTTATCGGAAAATTTGGTATAACCAGCAAGTTTCGTTTGCCACTGTTCCTTCGAATTGCAGCTAGCGAACTATCGTCTCGCCCCACTCAAAGTTCACTCAGCTTAATGCTTTTCTGCCTTTCGGTTTGCCTCGTTGTTTTTCTTTTGGATTTAAGAGGAAATATCATAAACCAACTCACATCCGGCTTTTCAAATGGTGCGCGGCCTAATATCTTCGTCCTCGACTCTCCTCAAGAAGACATTGAAAACGTCGAAAAAATCCTAAACTCTGCTCAAGCAAGTGAGGTGCTCACGACGCGAATGACTAGAGCTCGGATTGTGACAGTCAATGGTTTCGAACCAGACTCCTGGATTCTGAATGTGAAGCAGAGCAAGGAAGTCACGAAACGCACAGAGCATTTACTCAACCGCGAACAAAATCTAACGACACGCGCTTTGCTGACTCCAGAGGAAGAAATTGTAGAAGGACGATTTTGGAAGAAAGACTCAGAGAAGACGCAGCTAGACGAAGTTTCCGTGGAGTCAGGCCTGGCAGAAACTCTCAATCTCAATCTCAATGACACTATTGTTTTCAATGTCCAGGGAGTTCCTGTGTCAGCGAAAATTACAAGTATCAGAAAGGTTCAATGGCAAAGCTTCAAACCAAATTTTTTCTTTGTCCTTCATCCGAGTCTACTTGATGAGGCCCCCTACTCTGGTCTTATTACTGCGGCCGTACCGGTTGCTGACAATCGAAAAGAGGCCATTAACCAGCTCTACAAAGATCATCCGGGTCTAACAACGATTGATGCAGATGAGTTTAGTAAGATTGCAGAAAAACTCATCAACTCTGCAGTAGAGATTGTTAGATATCTAAGTATCATGCTGTTTGCTGGTGCATTTCTCAACATCATTCTTTCAGCCTGGAATTCATTCACACTGCGGGCGCGCAACTTTTCGCTGTATCGATGCATCGGCGCAAACAACAAACTCGTCGTCACCTCATGCCTGACTGAGTATATGCTGATTGCTCTTGGTGGTGGACTCATAGGCCTCGCTGCGAGCTGGGGACTCAGTGCATCTATTGAAAAAGTTATGCTCACAACCAACGATCAGCTCAACACATCGTCATGGCCTGGCCTGCTTGTGATAGGCTCTGTATTTCTCATTGCTTTGTTTGTCGGCTCAGCTTCCGCTGCCCTTATACTTCGGGAAGCTCCGCTTAAAAACCTCAAACGCCCTATTTGAATATAGATTTTGGCCCACGAGCTCATCAGGCTGATTTTTTGGCAGTCCTGATGGCTAGGTAAGGACAATTGAGCCGAACGGGAACAATTTTGACCTGTTTTGCCAAAGCAACATTGCTCAACCCATGGGAAGGCTGACGAAGCTCAGTTTCACCTGCATACTCAGCGTTAGAAATTTGCACCACATTGGTAGATTGGTGGTTGCTAGGCAACACAGAAAAAACATCGCCCACTTCCATCTCACCGAGGAGCCCACACGTAGCAAGAACGGTTTCCCCCCCCAAGACGTAGGCTGATGGAACCGCAACGCGAGAGAGTGATGAAGCAAACTCAAAAACATTTCCAATCTCATGATCAAAGCGGCCGCCCAAAGCACCATGTACGTCAATCCAAAAGCCGGCGTGCTCATCCTCATGTCTGAGATCATACTCAATGAGTGAAGTGATAGCTGCACAATCGGAAAAGTCCTTTTTTGTGTCATAGAGGTGCGCACGCCATCGACCTTCAAAGCGAGCAGCGGTTTGGCTGAGAAACTCACGCCCCTTGTCTCCAAGCGAATCACCATCTCCGCACCAGTGAATTGACTTTATTTGGGATTGTGACTTGGAGTCGACTTCTTCATACCAGCTCAAGAATGAATTGAGGCCTGCGTCTGCAATATACACCTTATCGGGCAAACCAACGCATTGAGATTCGGAATCGTTCAACGGCTTCCAGTGCGACCAATTTTGACTTTTTTCGGTGTTAGAAAACCGCGAAGGACCGGCTAGAAAAACGACGGCTCTAAACATTTGGACTCCCTTCTTCAGTTTTCAATTTGAACTCAATATCAACTGG
>JBEAPS010000163.1:0-4956 GCA_041164285.1 Pseudomonadota bacterium | reverse complement strand
CTTTGTAATTGACATGCAGTCAATCACAAATGAGGACCTCAAAGATTCTCCAGACTATCAAAAAAAGCTTGTAGGCCATCTCTCCAGTGGTGATTTCTTCGACGTAGCAAAACACCCGACGGCATCGTTCAAGATCACTCAAGTGAAGCCAGTCAAAAAGTCAAAAACTGAAATGACTATTGTAGGCGAATTCACAATGATCGGAAAAACTCAGCCTGTGTCCTTTCCTGCCAAAGTTTCCTACGCCAACGGAAAAGCAACTGGCGAAGCGGTGGTTAAGATTGACCGCACGAAATTTGGACTTAAGTATGGTTCAGGAAATTTCTTTAAGGAGCTCACAGCAGACAAAATTATCAGTGATGAATTTGAATTGACACTGAAGCTTGCTGCAACAAAGTGAGAATCTAACTTTTCGTTACCTGCTCATTGGAGCCGTTACGATACGACAGAATAACTTCTATTAAGTCTGCCGCCATTCGCTCGCCAATGTGCGGCAGATTCATTTCTGCGTTAAAATCACCAAGATTTTGTTGAATTGAGGTAACTCCACGTCCCTGAATTCCACAAGGCACAATGTGAGAAAATGTATTCAAAGTGTTGCTTACATTCAGAGCGAGACCATGCTTACTGACATGCTGCGCCACCCTTACCCCCACCGCCCCCACTTTGTTCATTCCAATCCAAACTCCGGGATTGATTGCGTCACGCTGCGCGGTGATTCCCCAGCGTGCGCACTCTTTGATCATCGATTCTTCGAGCGACCACACAAGACGTCTTACGGTGAGATCACGGGTATTGAGCCTGACAATAGGATAAACGACGAGTTGACCAGGCTCATGAATTGTAACGCTACCACCGCGATCAATGTGATGGAAGTCCACGCCACTTTTCAATAGCTCTGCTTCGGATGTCTTCATATCTGTGGTTCTGTCACGCAGCCCCATGGTGACAACAGATGGGTGCTCAACAATGAGAATGTGTTCTTCAGAAGTTTTCTCGTGAGCAACTTCATTATGAAGCTGCTCCATGAGCTCTAGGGCAGACTGGTATTTCATCAGGCCCAGCTGATGCACCTTCATCTATTAGCCCCTACTGAATGGCTTCGCGCACTTTGGCAGACAGGAAGTCCATCACCCAAACAACAAGGAAAATGAGGGCCGCAAGGGTTCCGACCTGAGTCCAGTGAGCAAGTCCTTGCTCTTGAATCAGCAAGCCACCAATTCCACCACCACCGACAAGACCGATGATCGTAGCCATGCGGACGTTGATATCCCAGCGATAAATGGTGAATGCCAAGTAGGGCAAAATAACTTGTGGTACAACAGCGAACCACGCCACGGCAACATGACTTGCTCCAGTGGCTTCAAGCGCTTCAATCGGTCCGTCATCAACTCCCTCGATAGCCTCTGAATACTGCTTTACCAAACTTGATATGCTGTGAATCATGAGAGCCAATGCACCGGCAAATGGCCCGATGCCAATCCAAACTGAAAAAAGAATTGCCCATATGATAGGCTCAATTGAGCGAGTGATATTGATGTACAGACGCACTGCTGAGTATGTTAAACGCAACGCATACGAATGGCGAGTCAAGTTTCGAGCACCAAAAAAAGCAAGAACAAAAGCCACTGGCACTGAGAAAAAGGTTGCCATAAAAGCTAGATAAACGCTTTCAAGAAGCTTGGAAATAGCGTTGCCGTAATAGGAAGCGTCAGTTGGAACACACTCAAGAGCAAACTTGGGAAGCTGCTCAATTCCTGTCCCAAAGAAAGAATTGAATGAATTAATCACTGCGACAACGCCGTTGAAAATCACTTCGAGCACAGCAAACAAGGGTTGTCCAATGATGGGCAGGCCGCAGGTCAACTGAAGCACAAGCCGCGCAAAGCTCTGCAATCCAATGAGTTCGGTCATTTTGGTCAATTGAACTTTTGTGAGGATCCACCCTGTTAAGATCGTCATCAACAGAAGGATTGTTCCCTCTTTACGAGCGAATGACCAATGCTTTTGGATACGAATTGAGTCTTCCGGATTGTTGACTTGAAGTTTTGAAATACTCGCAACCCAAGGCCCAAAACCTCGCCCAGAGAGCCCCACTGCTGCGCCAATTGCTGCGCCAATCCCAAAAAAGATTCCACAGGCAGTCCAACTGAACTCAGAATAGCGACTATCGTAATCTAACGACTCAATAATGGAAACAGCCCATGCTTTGGGAACATCATCGATTGCATAAGATTCGATAAACGGAAGCGTCATTTCCCAGTAAATGATTCGCGCAGCAACGAGAGCCAAATAGCCCCAAACTAACACCTCAATGACGAACCCCGTCATTTCACGGGAGCGTCGCTCGCTTTCAACCAATGGAACAAAGGACGGAATACGCATGGTCAGTGTATCTCCACTTCTTTGGCCTGCTCACCATAAATATCTTTGAACCATTGGGGTGTTATATCCAACGGCTTGCCCTCAAACACTTTTTCTCCACCCTTGAGAGCGACGACGTGAGTAGCAAATTCACGCACAAGGCTTAGGAAGTGAAGGTTGCACACAACTGTGACGCCATGCTTCTCATTAAGAAGTTTCAAGTACTGCATAACCGAATTGCTCGTAGACGGGTCGAGCGAGGCCACAGGCTCATCTGCCAAAAGAAGCTTAGGCTTTTGCATGAGAGTGCGCGCAATCGCAACGCGCTGCTGCTGACCACCGGAAAGGCCATCAGCGCGAACAAGAGCTTTGTCCGGAATTCCGACCAACTCCAAAGCGTCGTGTGCTTCTTTAATCCAGTCCTTGGGCCATCGACTAAAAATGCCGCCAAAGGGGAGCTCAGCCAAATGCCCAAGCTTACCAGAGAGAACGTTAGTCAGCACATCGCGTCTCTTGATTAGATTGAAGTGCTGAAAAACCATTCCTATCTGCCGTCGAGCCATGCGTAAGTCGCGGGGAGAGAGAGTCGTCATCTCTTGATTGTCAAACACGATTGAACCCGCTGTTGGCTCATGAATGCGGTTGACGCATCGTAGCAGTGTCGATTTCCCGGAGCCGGAGAGTCCGATGACTGCAACAAAGCTCCCTCTGGGAACATCAAACGTCACGCCTTTGAGAGCCCGAGTGCCGTTGGGGTAAGTTTTTTCAACCCCTCGAATGGAGAGTATCGGCGACTGCTGGTCATCCGATGCAGAAGCAGAATTCTCGGAAGAATTCATCCAACTTGCGTGTGAGCGCAGGTTTACCACACCATTTCTCCTACTTTTTATAAAAAAAACAGGCCCATCCATCGGGCTGGAGGGCGTATAGAACACCAAGCGCGAAAAGGCCAGAATTTATTGCCTCAGAACATTTCCATGTTCTTTCGCGGCTCTGGCAGCGAAACCATAGGATCGACACGAATACCCCGGGCACCATCCGAGTATACACGGCTATAAATCTCCATATTACTCAGTACTTTAGATACATAGCCTCGTGTCTGTTCATACGGAATATCCTCAAGAAATTCGTCGAGCTTCATAGTTTTTTTCTCGTCAATCCAACGATCTATAGCCTCAGGCCCCGCGTTGTAACCCGCAATTGCTAACGGCAGGTGATGGTCATAGTAATTGAGCAGCCTAGCCAAATACCAGGCACCAAAGGCAATACTCACTTCAGGCTTATCAAGGTGTGCAGGTTCAAAATTCGGATAGCCAGTGAGTTCGGCAATCCGTGCTCCTGTGGTTGGCATTATTTGCATAAGACCTCGCGCACCCACACTGCTGACAACCGTAGGCTGATAGAGCGACTCAGCGCGCATAATTCCCAAAATAAGCCAAGGGCTGATGCTGAAAGCCTCTGCGGCATCAGCTATCAAATCTGCGTGAGGAAGAGGGTAAAGCATTTCCATCACCGGTGAGTTTTTTCTCATGAAACCGCGCCAGCTTCCCTCTTTCCCTAGAGGGACCTCACCTCGAATCCGAGATTTGTATGCAGCCCGTCTCACAACGCTATAGGCGTCCCCTGCTTCGACGAGTGCGAGGGCTAAGTCAGAATCGCCAGTTTTATCGAAAGCAATTTTTAAAGGACCGCGTACCAGAGTTCCAAACCCTGCGGAAAGCAATACACCAAAACCTTTTAGTTTTTCCGTCGAACGTTTTTTCCGCCTGAGCGTAGCTGTATCGCTCAGCTCAAAACTATGAAGCCCTCGCGCCGCGAGCGAGAGCCCAGAACGCTGGGACTGGGGTGGCTTCAGTGGCCCGCTCTTGAGCCGTGCTTGCGAAAATAGCGCATAAAGCGCTGAGTCAATTGTCGCGGGAATCTGGCTAAAAACCCTTTTGGCATCCTCGTAGCGACCGTCGCTTTCATAGGCTCGCGCTCTCCAGTAATTGAAACGAGGTTGCCTTAGCTTTTTCAAATCATCCGCAGATGTACTCAACGCCAAAGAGAAATTCTTACCTAAATAATGAGCCCAAAATGTCCGCCACGAGACATCGCGGGGACGCACAATGCCTGCAAGAGATGAGGCTTCACGAGCAACATCTATGTATTTTTGTGCATAATGAAGTGACAGCACGTATTTAGGCCTGGCACTGTTGGCTATGTCAGTTTCAGGATAATGAAGGATAAGATTTCGGTAGAATGACGCCGCTTCTACCGGTCGGTGGTTTCCATTTAAATTTCGAGCGTGCAGCGAAATAAGTCGATCCCTAGTGAAGGGAGGCTCAAAACTCTGAGACAAAATGAGCTTATTGGTGATGTCGAGAGCGGGTTCATATTCGCGCACAGACTGCAGCCACTCCACTAAGTCAAGCAGCTCAGTCTTTTGCTGTCCAGACAACGAGTCAATCGGATAATTGATTTTTCTGTAGGCGTCGGCAAGCCCAACGAGAGCAAATGCAAAGTTTTTGGTGTCTTCGGTATTACCCAGTTGTCGAATCAACTCGGCGGCAAATTGATAATTATTTTGTCTCGCTTCAAGCTTTGCATCCA
>JBEAPS010000162.1:0-3375 GCA_041164285.1 Pseudomonadota bacterium | reverse complement strand
CAATGATGATGCCCACCTTTTGTGCCTCTTCAGCTGAGTACCGTTGGTTGTTAACTCCTCGCATTGCAACTTTTTTGTAGAACAAATTCGTCACATCGACTTGTTCGTACAGTCGACAGCTCCGAGTTGTTCTCTCAGCCTTCTGGATGAGTTCATCGATAGGCGGAAACTGAGGATTGATTCGTTCAGTAAAGAGGCTTTTTTGCTGTCTGCGCTGCCAAGTGAATAAAGAGTCGAACGTCGACATAAACCACTCTCCCTTGCTTTGCGAGGCTCTTTGTACCTTCGCAGAGAGGGAGGTAGGAGAAGTTATCCGCGGCCGCAATAAAAAAATGCACTTTTATGTCGCATAAAACTATATTGTAACAAATACACTAAAGGTTTCTGCTGTTTAACATGTTTCTGCAACCTATCGGTTTTTATTGTTCGATTGACCGCTCGGTCATCTCCTGCTACGGCCAATCCTCTTAATCTTTTGCCGACGAGGGATGGTATGAAGGTGAATGTTCTGAGTGCTCGGATTTCTGCAAAGCTCTGCTTGCTTCCGCTCTTGGTAGGTATTTTTGCCATCTCTTGTGGTCGCAAGAAAAGTGAGCCGCAGGAGCTACCTTCAGGACGGTATCTTCAGCCAAACCTTCCTGTAACCACTCCCCAAGCAAAAAGCCTCACTGATGAGGTTGAAATTGAGCTCGGACAAAAGCTGCAAATCGGATTCGGAAAGCTGCTTTCCGCACCTCAAGCGCAGTCACTCTCTGCTTCCGACCGAGGTCTTCTCGTTACAGCGCTTTCTGCAAGTTTTGGTCAGAAAATGACCTATCTTGTCGGAGGAGCTGGGCGAAGCTCATGTGTTGCTGCTGCAGAGCGTATGACGCCCTATTTGAGTTGTCTTTTTTTTGAAGTTGTTGACCGGCACTTCAAGTCGGAGTCAGACGTCCGCGATTGGCTGAAGTCGTTGGTGGGAGCTCAAACAGTTTTGGGTGCACCTTTGGCTTCTGAGGCCGATGTCGAACGTCTGCTTGTTTCCGCGCCTCAAATTCTCGTTCAGCTTTTTTCGGAGCAGGAAGTTCTTGAGGGGATTGTTCAAGAATTGAGCCGGTCACTCGAGTCTGTGATGCGTGCTATCGAAATTCTGGCCTCCAAACAGGCGTCAATTGATCTGCCGTACATAGGTGAGTCATTCATCAACGGTCGGGAGTTTGTACTGACGACTTCGCTTCAGCAAAGCTCAGTGGGCACTTTAAGAGTTTTCAACCTTGATTCCATGGTTGTGAAATTTTTAATTAACAACGGTCGACTTGTTATAATTCGGCCTGGAGAAGGGCTTTATTCAAGCTCGTCGCAAGAAGACTTGGTGGTTGCATCGTATCCGATCACTCGGACAGTGACTGTTTCTGACAACAATGAAAAGTACTATCAAATAGATTTTAGCCGGCCCGAGAATAAGAGCTTTTTGGTATCTTCATTCGGCGCAGGAAGCGAGCCAGGGCTTCAACTGAATGCCGATATTATTGTGCCTCGCGTTGCTCATGCGGCAAAAACTCCCGTAGCCGGAATGACCAATGGATTGTTTTTCAACAAATCCGATGCCAGCCTTGTCCTTGATCAGCTTGTATTAGTTGAGTCATCTGACGCGGTGTTTGGTGACGACGATGAAAGTGGTGAAGACGGCCTCGGCAAAGATTCTCTTCGCCCGACGGTGCGCCTTGTTCAAGGCTACTTTCCACTCACTGAGGACAATGCAGTATTTGCAACCAAACATGCGCTGCCTATTGATATGGCTCAAATGGAATTGCGCTCTCGTGGCGTGAATGATCAAACCGCCGGAAAAGATGTCCCTTATTTTACAACCTCGGCGAGTTATCTGAGTTCGGGTGGACGAGCGCGTGAGCTCGTGAATTACGCTCGAAAATTTAATCCAGAAAAAGACATCACTTTTGTCATCAGCAGCTCAGTGCCTGAAATGGTTGTTCCTACCATCAAGTCGGCAGTTCATTCATATGATGAGTTGTTCCTTGCGCTTGCCGTTGATGGTAAAAAGCCGCTGCGTGTTCGTGCCGTCACACAAAGCGAATTTGAAGCGCAAAATTTATCGAGTGGTTTGGCAATTGGTGGTTCCGTTACTGCGGCCGACCCTCGTGTCAATATGATCTATTGGGATGACTCCTTCGAAATTGGTTCAGCATGGGCCACGGCCGCATCAAATCCAAGAAGTGGGGAGGTGATCTCAGGCGACGTCATGATGACTGGTTCCATGTGGGCAATGGAAGGTTGCAAGAGCTATTTCGCGCGCACTTGGCAGAAAGACAAAGAGCCGAGTTTACCAAAGCGTCCTGCAGGCACGGTACCATCACCCATGAGCCGGTTTCTGTGGAATGCCAAGTGTGAAGCTGCGTTGAGTAATCTTGGAATTTTCAGCAAACGAATTCCAGCGTCGGGAGACCCCATTCCAACGTCGCTCGCGGTTTTTGATAAAGCCAACAAACAGGGTGATTTGGTTACTCTTGCTGCCATCGCCTCAGATTATTTGGGTCGATCGGTTGAGCCGAGTGAAATGGTATCCACTCCAGGTCAGAGATTTCCTCAGAGTGTGCCGCTGCCAATGGCTGTTGAATTGCCAGAGTTGAAACGAATGAAGGCTTCAGACACATCAAAACTAGCTTTAGACAGAGTTGCCGATATGGAAGCGCTTCTAAGTGCTGATGGACGTGTCGCGCAGTCACACGGGGGACAGCTCGGTAAAAATCGTTTCACGGCTCATCTTGACTGTGTGCGTAACCATTTAGGTGCAGGTGAACTTGCAATTTCTGAAAGTGGCGCACCAGCAATTTCATCAGAATTCGTCAATAGTCCAGAAGAGGGCGCGCTCTCATTGGTGCGGTCTGTAGTTATACATGAATTGGGTCATGTGTTCGGTTTGCGTCACAACTTCATCGCATCAACCAAACCATCGGTTCTCGACTCCGCGGCTTCAGTTCCTGTGGCTGTCAATGCACATACTGACTCTGTTATGGACTACAACGATTACGGCATCGACATGGGTCTCGGTGCAATGAAGGACTACGCCAATCCAGAGGGAGCTGCAGGACTGCCGTCGTTTGGCGTTTACGATGTCGTCGCGCTCGCTTCTCTCTACCTGATGCCAAGCGATGGAATTAAGTTCAAAACTCAACCTGCCTTTTGTACTGACCGCAACGTCTCCGGGCTCGGCAATTGCCAGCGCTTCGACTACGGTAAAGACTTCAACGAGTTCACACTCCATCGCGCCAATTTGATTTTGCAGCGCCTACGATATGCAAATCCCTTAGACGCTGTTCTTGATCCGAGGTCTCCGGCTGTTTATTCGCAGCTTGTGAGAACATTCGGTCAAGAGATGCA
>JBEAPS010000161.1:0-10482 GCA_041164285.1 Pseudomonadota bacterium | reverse complement strand
TTTATATCCGAAAAATTCTCTGGAGTGAGAACGATGCCCATATGCGACGGAAAAACAATTCAAATACAAAAGGAAGTTCCGAGCTCTTGGCGCGAAAATCCATTTTCATCGCCTGCATATCTTCAAACAAGCGAAGGGCTCAATATCTCCGCATTGTCGAGAGAAACAGTGATAGACGAAACCTTGCCAAATCTATTCAGTATTTACGGTGGAAAGTATACAACCTATCGAGCAGAGTGCGAAAAACTCGCGGGAAGGATTTGCAGAAGACTTGGAGCCGGTGGACAGTCTGCAACACGCACTTCGGAATCATGGTTCATCCATGAACTACTCGAAGAGAAACCTGAAATATTTAAAACATCCCCACACACGCGCTCACTATGACCGATGGACCAACCGAGCAAAAAAATCATGGAGCAATATTTGCTGTCGGGGCCTACTCGGCATGGGGTTTTGTGCCTCTTTTCTGGCGAGAACTCAGTTTGTACTCATCTATGCAAATACTCGCTCATCGTATCATATGGTCTCTTGTCTTTTTCATCACTATATTTATTTTTCAAGGAACACTCACCTCTTGGAGCACAAAGCTCATTCAACTCGGAAGTCTTAAAAAATGCTTTCCGAGTGCATTAGTCATAGCAGTTAACTGGTCTCTTTATATTTTTGCTGTCAACTCGGGATATGCACTTGAATCAAGTCTTGGTTATTTTATAAACCCAATCTTTAATTTCGTTCTTGGTGCATTTTTATTCAATGAGTCTCTTTCTAAAAGACAATGGCTGGCATTCGCATTAGCACTCACAGGAGTCATCATACTCACATTTGTTACAGGAAAAATACCGTGGGTTGCGCTCGCTCTCGCATCGACTTTTAGCCTTTATGGAATTCTAAGAAAAACAACAAAAATCGCGGGAACAACTGGTACAGCCATTGAAAGTGCCGTACTTGTGCCAATTGCACTGATCATTTTGCTTAACCAAAAGTTGTCGCCCATCCACACTCCTGAAACAGAATCGCCCTACTATTTTAGTGCTATGTTATTTCTTGGAGGAGCAGTCACAGCACTCCCACTCACCTGGTTTGCTGAAGCTGCTCAACGGCTCCCACTTAGCACCCTCGGTTTTTATCAATTTATCTCGCCAACTTTTCAATTTCTGATTGCTGTTTTCGTCTTCAACGAACCCTTCGATTCGAGCAGACTTATTGCATTCATTTTCATTTGGACTGCGTTGGGAATTTTTGTCGCTGATTCAGCCAAAAAGTCGCATCAGGCTCGAAAGGAAAGTTCCAAACTTTCCATTTGAAGACGAAGCGTTTCAATTTCACCCGACAGCGTTCTAAGCTCACGAATCGATTCAAGTGATTTCCACAGACTACTGACTGCAGCCGAAAGGTTCATTTGAACAACGCGCGGATGTTCACTCGACGTAAATAAAAACTGCACCGGAAGTGCATTATCAAAGAACTGATCGATCCGCTCTAACCAGGCATTTTGCTGAAAATCAGCAGCATGCAAATAGGCACTGTCGCCATTATTCTGAACAAGTAGCAGAACTGCAATAAACTGCGGAAGTGGCATTCGTTTCTCAAATTCTGCTAGCAATTTTTTTAATTCTCTTTGAGCGGTTTTCAGAGACAGCGGCAATATCATGACAACCGGCGATTCCATAGTTCCAAGCGCAGAGATGACGTTTAACCACTCTTCATTCTCAATCATTCGAATGCCAGGAACATCCCGAATTGACCGCTCGATCAGATCTTGTTCAGCAAGTGGGCGTTGCTCAAATTCCTCAGAACGTATCAGAATACACATAGACATGTGCTCACCCCGAATCAGCTAGCATCTTCAAGACTTCGGGCATAATCCAAAACCAATTGAAGTTCAGGATCATCTGAAATGCCAAAATTCTTGACAGCAGCAAAAAGTTCAGAAAGTTCTTTGGATTTGCTCTTTGAGACTCCAGAGATAATTTTCTTAGCAGCGTCGAGTGTAAAGCGTTGTATGAGTAACGATAGCTCTGCTGGCCGAACATAGTCTTGTGCTTCAACTAATAAAGGCAGCAAATCTTTCCAATGCCTCTGGTTCTCGTACCACAATGCCTGAAGGCAAACTCCAGACTCTAGAGAGAGCTTTCCACACTTCCGACTTGTGGCGGAAAACCCATGATTTAACTTAAACTGACTGCCAAGCACTCCATTGAAATGCAAAACCAAAAGCCAGTCACCAACAGCGCTGTTTTGACCCTTGGCACGCAAAAGAGCCTGATTCATCGTTGGAAAGCGCACTCTGAATTCATTTAATATTCCTCGATCGGGAATATGTGCCTGAACGAATCCCAGGTTGAGCGGATTTTCATCGGTATAGGACGTCACTGCGACATTTGCGTATGTGCGTAGCCCTACAAAACAGCCATCAAACAATCCGTTGAGCGTAGGCGGTTTCTGTCGAGATCGATTGGCCTCGGTCAGCAAAAAAAGGATAGCATCTGATGCTGAGCCATAATCATTCAATTGGCAGAGATACTGACTTTCGGAGTGGAGTGACCAAAGACGATCTAACTCAGAGGGAGCGCCTTCAGCCCTCTTATCGAGACCAAGCTTCACTGCAGCGTGGTGCCTCAAAATTTCAACTATTTCTTTGTCGACAGCCTTCAAGTGTTGATAGAGGCTAGGGACTTTCTTTACACTTTCAACCACGAGTGGAACCTGTTTCGCCGCTACAGCATGCTCAGATATCGTCACAAGTGACAAAGCCAACACTTTCGCTAGGTATACGGCATGTACAACTTCATTTTCCGAATTATTTGAGGAGACAATGCGTGTAAGCCGCTCAAGCACAATTCCGACTTCTTCTAGAGTGGCTTTGACAACCGACTTGCTGGCCTTTTTCAACCTAGTTGATGTGAGAACGTCATCCCGTGCAGCCTTCACTCTGGAAAGTTCATAAGCAACGACAGCAAGACCAGTTTGTCGAGAAGCCGCTGGCAGCGATCTCAACAACTGTTTCCACTCAGGTTGGCTATCAAGTTCTTTTGGATCTAGGTGAATTAGAGACTGCGCTGCAAGAAACTCAAACGACGGTAATTGCCCGGGAGGAAAAAGTTCTCTGTCCTTGAAAAGGCTCAAAAGAGCCTGAGAGTATCGAGATGAATCTCTCAAAATCTTAGCTTCAAGTAACTGACGATAAGCCTTGAGCGAGTCAGGAGTTGCATTTAGCAGTCTTGCATGAGCGGTATTTCCTGAATTTCGGGATGACTGCATCGGCTTCATGCTTCTCACCCCAGTGTAAAAGATTGCTCCTCCAAGCAGTCCCAGCCCCAAGAGTGCTGCGACTTCGCGAAAGTAAGGAAACTTTGGTCGTTTCAGCGAAAACCCTTCAGGCTTCCCAAGAATCCCTTTGTTCTTCGAGAATGAGCCAGCACCTTCGTTGAGCGAAGCAACAGAGAGTGGCTTTTCTGGATCGTAGAGTAAGCCTTTAGGGACGTCTGTAGCTGGAGCAGCATCAAACCCAAAATCATCGACCCATTCCGGCAACAGAACCGGCATTTGACCACTCGGCGCGATCCATTTCACTCGTATCAAAAAATCCTTGTCATTTTCTAAAATTCTGAAAACTTCTGAAGTCGTCAAAGGACCTATGGTCTCTGACTGAGTGATTATAAAGTGAGAGGATCCAGCCTTATCCAAGCCAAACTCCAAAAAAATAAATTTATGCCCTTTCAGTGTCTCCTGCACATCGTCCATACACAACGTCGAAAAAGAAACATTCGACTAGGGAAAGATTGCCTTCTGCTGTAAACTCCCGTTAAACGAAGCTGAAGCTGGGGAAATACCATGAAAAACTTGATTACACGCAAGTTCAAGTTCGACCTATTGCCACCACATCTGGTTGCTTTCCTGACCGGTGTAATTTTGGCACTGTGCGTTGGTATCGTCTTTCGAAAAGTCATTGACAAAATGAGCGACTCAAAAATTCAAGCATCTGAGAGTCAAGTTGTATCTAAAAAAGAAGCCCCCCTCGCAGAGGCACAGCCAATTCGAACAGCTGCTCGTGATGGAGGGACGCAGGATCCCGAAAAGAAAATGACTGCAAAACAGGAATCGGACACATTATTGCCGGCAGAGCAGAATTCGAGTGAAACTATCGACGGTCAAAAAGAGGTTGACCTGCAAAATGCTCAGCCAACAGCCTCCGAACAAACTGCAAGTTTACCTGCTGCTCAGCAGAATCCCAATGCTGAGGGCGAGTATGACTCTTGGAGAGAGATTCTAAGACAAATTGAACAAAAGTTTGTCGTGCGCGACCCTAATGCGCAAGTCATGATGACGCCGAGATATCGGCACAATGCGAAGGGACTTGCGATCACGCGCGGACAATTCTTGGACATCGTTACAGACAAAGCACCAGCCAATCTACCCACCAGACCGCAGAGCAGAACTGTCATATTCCACGCTCTAGCAGGAGACGACTTTGAGCCAAAAGAGTTTTTAGAGCTCGTGCGCGATTCGAACGCAGATTTTGTTTCACTTTGCAGTCCAGCCGCTCAAAAAGTGAACTTTGAAAATGCACAACGAGTGACAGTTCTCTTGGAAAACATCAACAGCAAAATAAAGTGCTTAAGCAACCTCATCAGCTCAAACTCGGCACTCTCACAAGTGACAGAATTCGGCGTGATTTCCTTCACGAGGGGAGTGACCTACTTCGCAAGTGTTTCTTCGAAGCAGAAACTCTTCTCGTTACAAATGTGGAATCCCGACTGGTTGCTTGAAACAACTGTGAGTCTCGAAGAAATTCGTTCGAGAAAACCTGCACTAGGACGCACGCAACGATTGGCAAACGTTGCTCGTGCACTGAGTCAGCCTTCAGATGTCAGGGTACAAGTCCCCGCATCTTTCCGCCCAATTCACGGGCCAGCTTTAGATCCAGTAGACCCCACACCGCCTCGTCCACTCATTCTGGGCAATTTTGCACTGATTCCATCTCACATGCCTCGTGGCTCTCTTATTGCAACTGCTTACATAGCTCCAAATATGACAAGCGGCCGCAGTGTGACTGCAAAGTTGCAAGGAATTGACAAAACAAAAGCGCTTGTATTGGCGACGCAGGGGAAGTCTCTTCAGTTTATGAAAGTTCATAAAGACAAATGAGCACCAATATTGAAGGTGAATATCGCACTCAACAGCACCACTCTGCCCGCTGGTTTGAAAGAGCACTCATTCTTTACCTTGGTTTTCCTGTCCTAATTTTCTTGTATTATTGGCTCAATGCTGGAGCTGCATTCTTTAATATTGCGCTTCTGCTCCTCGCTGTCCACAGCAGCTGGAAAGCGAAGCTCACCAATGAAACTAGCGAATTACCGCAAAAAATCAAAAACAATTTTCGAAACAATGCGGCTGTTTATCTCATAATTCTTGCTTGGTGCTGTTTATCTGGAATTGGCGGAGCTGGCTTTCAAAACACAGACTATGCCGCAAGCAATGCTTTGTTGAAGGATCTCATCGAAAATCCTTGGCCATTAACACTTTCTGAAAATAAACCACTTGTTTACTATGTTGCTTACTACCTTCCTGCAGCATTGGTTGGAAAATTACTCAATTGGCAGGCAGCTCAAGTTGTCATTTTTGCATGGAGTTACCTTGGGCTTATCCTCATGTGGAACATTTTGTCTGCAGCCCTTGAGTTGAACAAGATTTCACGTCTTCAGAGTCTACTGGCAGTCTCTATATTCATTTTCTTCGGTGGGTGGGACGTTCTTGGTGCACTTTTCAATCATAATTATGGCGAAACACCATTGGGTACGCACATTGAGTGGTGGGCCCAAATCGCTCAATTTTCGAGCCACACGACTTTGTTATTTTGGGTGCCTCAGCACGTGATAGCACCTTGGCTGGTTACAGCTTACATACTTTTTTTGCTTAATCGCAAAGGGTTTCAGCATAGTCTTCTCCTATTCGCTTCACTCTCATTTCTCTGGAGTCCGATTGCATCTCTTGGCTTGCTCCCTTTTATAGGTATCGTCATCGCAAGCCAATATAGAGAAAATAAGCTGAACTTTTTTCAAATCCCTAACAACTTTTTTATCGGGCCGGTTTTCGCTGCCTTGGGAGTTTTATTTTACTCCTCAAACACCATTCATTTTGCAAACCATTGGCAGTTTACTGACCGCGGATTTGCTCGGAACTACTTCCTCCTCATTCTCCTTGAGGTATTACCCCTCTCACTGCCTTTTTTCCTTCAGCATTTGCGACAACAAGTCTTTCTCAGTCAGATAGGACTGCCTCCTCCAATCAAATTGTCAATCAATGAAAAAATATTAGGCTGGTCAGCAATCGCAGTATTGCTTGCATTACCGTTGTACAAATTCGGAATCATGAATGATCTGGCTATGAGAGCATCGATACCCGCACTTCTCGTTCTATGCGGATTTTATCTAAAAGTCCTCAGAGCAGAGTTTTCTTTTCAGTTTAAGCAAATATTGCCAACCTTAATATGCATCATCGTTGGCTCCGGAGCTGCGTTTAACGAAATGTACCGATCAGTCTTGTATTTTTCATTCGGTGCACCAAACGTCTCAAACATTGGAACCCTAAGAAACCAACCGGACAATGAAACAATCGAACAACGAGCAGGCAACCCCGAAACACTCTTTTGGAAGTGGCTTGGACCAGTATCGAAAAAAAGGGATTCCACACCTTCAAAGTGAATACTCGCGCCATTTTTCGAGTGCAAGAAACGACGATAGTGTTGCAACGTGGCTGTAATTAACAGTTAGCCCAACGCCTTCAGCTGATATGTAAAAACGTGCCCGTGAAAAACAATCAGCAATCCGACCTCCAAAGACTTGACTCAAATTGCTTTGTACCGAAATTTGCCCCCTCAAAAATGCAGAACGATGTAGTTTGGTTGTATGGAGTAATAGCTCATCACGCCTGAACATTCCTGATTCCTGAGTGAGCGTTAAAGCTGCTCCTAATTGTATGCTGTATAGCTCAATTTCCGGCTGCACAAGTGAAGAAAACCACCTAAGCCCCTCTGATCTTTCATCAAGATCATGAGAAACAACGATTGCATTATTCTCCTGATTCCAATTAACGAGCTGAAGGCGTTCGAAGACGCTCAAAACGGCTCGAACTACAGATGCCGATGATGTCGATTCTGGCCAAAAGAGCTCATCATCCCAAAGCTGACGAACTAAAGCCAACTGAGATTCAAGAAGCTGCTCAGAAACAGGCGTCTGACGCCCTTGCTCCAATCCGGAAGCTTTCATTAAGATATGGGCAACAATCCCCGGTATTGCCAACAAATGAAAGATTGTTCCGCGATACCACCAAAGATTGAGCTGTGAGTTCTCTGCCTGCCTGATTGACTGGTCATGTCGTCTTTCGAGAAAACCCCAACGCACCGCAGACACAATTAAATTGTCAGACCTTCTTTTCGCCTCAAATTCATCGGCTGCCGCTTGAGGGGCATTCGAAATAAATTCAACTTGTTCGTTGAACCCGTTGTTGTTCGACTCCCCAGCAGAAATAAGCCAACCAAGAGATGCTCCAAGTTCGGTTACAACACGTCGTAACAGCGCTACTTTGCGCAAACATTCGGACTCAAGCAAATGAGTACCAGACGTCCTATCATAGGTATCCGCTAGCATAACCGAAGCAAGAAGGGCGGTATCAGAGGCAGTTGCACTGCTATTGATACCTTGATTCACTTTACGAGAAAGGTCTCTAACCAACGCCTGTATTCTTGAATCTCGCAAATCAAAATCGTTGCGCAAATCCGCTAGATTTTCAGGAAGCTGCTCGCGCTCGATTCCCGCATTCATGACTCCTATCGGTTGTTGAATTCTTCGAACATATTCAGACCAATAGTCTCCAAAATGAATTGGAGTGCCAAAAGCCACCTCTACCCGACCGTATGTGCTAAACAAGAATCTCAATGACTTAATCAACTGCCAGAATGACTCACGCTCCTTCTTTGCTCCACTCAATTCCCGCGCATAAGAATTATCTTCCATAACTTTGTCATACGAAATATAAACGGGACAGAGAAAAGTATTCTCAGCACGCCTTTTGAGCATACTTGAAACGCACATGCTTGTAAGGCCAGTTTTCGGAGGTAGGAGTTTTCCGATCCGTGAGCGTCCACCCTCATGAAAAAACTCTATCGGGTAGCCATTGGTTAAAAGAAAGTCAACGTAGTTAGAAAACACAGCACTATACAATTTATTGCCTGCAAAGGTTCTTCTTAAAAAGAAGGCACCACCACGCCTGAGAATTGGACCAATTGGAAAGAAACTTAAATTAACGCCTGCTGCGATATGTGGAGCGGCTAATCCTTTTCGCTTCATAAGATACGACAACAACAAATAGTCCAAATGACTTCTATGACAAGGCATCCAGATCACTTGACCAGTTTTGGTTAACTGTGCGACCGCATCCAAATTTCGAACACGTACACCTTGAAAAATTCGTGTCCAGACAAAATCAAGAAGTGTCTCAACCGCACGAATGGTATTGTAGTTGTATTTTGCAGCAATTTCTTTCAAGTAAAAAGCCGCTTTTTTCATTTGTCTTCGCGACGCTTCTCCTTGACCAACAATCTTTTTGATCTCCTGACTTGCAAGAATTCTTTGGCTTACAGTGGCAAGATCGTAAACCACCGGACCACATGCAGCCGTCCGTTCACGTTGGAACTCAATTAAGAGTGAGCGTCTCATCCGCCTGCCTGTCAAAAGCTCCTCACCTGCCGTTGCAGGCTGCATAACCATGGGAGCACTGAAATGAACACGCAGCTGGCCTCCGTGAAGAAAAAGCATAAAATACTTTTGAAAAACGTTTTCCATACCTTCGTCTGGAAACAGCGAGCGCAACAAAATATTCCGCTCGCTCCGATCTGGGACACGGCTCCAAAATACTTGAACAGGCACGAGCAAGATTTTCTTCTGTGCAACTCTCGGATCGTTTTTAAGAATGTCACTCAGCGCAGGACTCAAAAAATCCTTTCTGCTGCGAGGAAGAAAACTGATATTTCGAGTTCGCATTGAGAGAAGCGCAACTTTCTGCATGCGACCGGCTTGTGCCTCGCCCCATATACGGGGCATATTGAGTGCTTTGAGAGCTTTATTAACAGCTATCAAATCAAGAATAGACATCCGAGGCAGCACGTAAATAACATCGTGCCCATCCGTTACTTCATGTATCCACTGTTCTGGATTCTCAGTCGGTTTGACCTGTATCCGAAATAGCACACGAAGGGGGGTGAGCAGAAACAACCAACGCGAAAAATGCAAACCCAGCAATCGAAACATAGTTGTACCTTAACTCTCAGAAGTCATCGTAGATGCGAAAATTTTCAACTCTTCACTATTGTCCGCTGCAGCACTGAGCAAAAGATTGTCAATCAATCGTGTACTGACACCGTCACTTCCTCGCACTAGCGCTGCAACGGCGAGAACTGAATCTACGTCGAGCTCCTCACCGCATTCCGACAGGTCACTGACTCTCCTCAGTTCGCAATACTGAAGTTCAAGAGAGTTCTGATTGCGCAGGCATTTTGATGCAGCATCTAACAATTTTTTTGTCGCTCTTTCACCTTGTAGATACATTGCTGCAACAACCCTGAGGGCAGTAGGAATGCGACGAGCTATCTCACGCGCTGAGGCATCGAGAAATCGATTTCGGCTACTGAGGGCTAGCCCGTCTGACTCCCTCACTGTAGACACGGGAATGAGCTGTGTCGGATGAGCTAAATCTTCAACCATACGCTTTAATATGGAAAACTGTTGAAAGTCTTTTAGGCCAAAATAAGCTCGGTCTGCGTTTACTAGGTTGAGCAACAACAAAACCACAGTAGTGACACCATCAAAATGCCCAGGCCTGTGTGACCCGCATAAGACTTTGTCCATTCCAGAAACTGAAACAGAAGTTCTGAAAGTATCGGGGTAAAGATTGTCAGCTTGTGGGGCAAATAAAATTTGCACACCCTCACGTTCGCAAAGCGAAAGGTCACTTTCAAAAGTGCGAGGATATTTACTCAGATCTTCGTTCGGGCCAAACTGTTTGGGATTGACAAAAACAGATACAACCGTCACTGCATTTTGACTGACGCTTTGTTCAATCAGTTTTGCATGACCTTCATGAAGTGCCCCCATCGTCGGAACAAATCCAACGGAGCAACCTCTCCTTCCATTTTGAGCCGTGCGAAGACTCCCCAACACATCTCGCAACTCGGTTCGCGTTCGTGCAATTTTTACAGCCATACGGTCAGCCTCCTAAGTAGGCTTTCTGAAGACTTTCATCATTGAGAAGCTCACGGGCGCTGCCGTATTGTACAATCTCTCCCACTTCAAGAACATAAGCCCTGTGCGCAATTTTAAGCGCCATACGTGCATTCTGCTCTGCAAGCAGTACGGTGGTTCCCTCTTGCTTATTGAGTTCAACAATTTTTAGAAATATCTGCTGCACGAGCAGCGGAGCAATACC
>JBEAPS010000160.1:0-2857 GCA_041164285.1 Pseudomonadota bacterium | reverse complement strand
CGCTTTTGGAATGATCAGCACCTTTGAATACATCAGCACCAAAAATATTAAACTACCTCGGAAACGACCTTTTAGATTTTTGTCCGTTCTGCTGATGATAACTGTCCTGATGTTTACTCTTGAATTTACTGTGACGCTTTCTCTTCTACTTATACTTTATTGTCTGCATGGACCTGTCCTCTGGTTGTTCCTCAAGAGGGACCAGACGGCTGCGGAGGAGGAGCTGTTCATTGCCGGTGATCAAGACGACGAAGAGGACGAGGAGACACACATATGAGACCTTTGAATATAGGAATTGTTGGTGCAACTGGGGTGGTTGGCCAGACAGCCCTCGATATACTGGGTGATGGCTCGCTTCAGTTTCCAGTGGGCGAGGTGAGAGCCTTTGCGTCTCCAGTGTCGGTTGGTAAACGTTTGAGTGTTGGCAGAAAATCTGTAGTGGTTCAGGCCACTGAAATTGACTCTCTCGCTCAATGCGATGCGGTGCTGTTTGCATCGGAGGCCGAGATATCGAAAAGATTCATCCCGGAATTGGTTGAAAGAGGTGTCGTTTGCGTCGACAAATCATCGGCTTTTCGAGAAGATCCCGACGTTCCGTTGGTTGTTCCAGAGGTCAATGGGCATTTGCTTGGAACCGACTCTTTAAGAGCCCGTCCTCTCATTGCGAACCCCAATTGCTGCACGACGCCCTTAGTCATGGTTCTCGACATTATTCGGAAAAAATACGGATTAAAAAGAGTTGTTGTTTCCACCTACCAGAGCGTTTCGGGTGCCGGAAAACCCGGTTTGGAAGTTCTAGAGGAGGAGGCGCGTGAATTCTTTTCTACCCAAGATCTATCGGTGAAGTCGTCGCGAACATTTCCCAAGTCGATTGCTTTTAACGTTATGCCGTTTGTTGCAAAAATTCTGCCAAATGGTGACACCGACGAAGAGCAAAAAATCATTTTAGAAACCAGAAAAATTCTCGATATGCCCGCCCTACCAGTGGATGCGACCAGTGTTCGAGTGCCTACTTTTGTGGGACATGCGGAATCCGTATGTCTTGAAACGGAGTATCCAGTCGATTTAAATACATTGGCAGAATTATTTGCTGAAACAAAAGGCATGTCTTACGTTCCGAATTTGGACCCTTCAGCTTCAACGAATGGCTCAGACGATGATGAAATGGCAAGTTTTCCCACGCCGCGTGAATGTCAGGGGCAAAATGACGTTTTTGTCGGGCGCCTCCGGACAGCCAAGGTTTTTGCAAACGGAGTGTCACTTTGGCTCGTCTCTGATAATCTTCGTAAGGGAGCTGCTTTGAACGCACTTCAGGTTGTCGAGAGCTGTTGGAACCAACGGCTGTTCAAGTGAGCAGTGTGTTGTTAAAATGAGCTCCTCCCGAAACTCAATCAGTTTTGTCTGAGGAGATGTTTGTATGGCATCCAAGCCAGCTCTATTGTTCGTCGTCGGTTTTGCACTTGTGAGCGTCGCACAGAGCTGCGGCTCTGAAGAGCGCCTTGGGAATGAAAACTATTCGAGACTTCAATCCAGTGTTCTTGAACTCGCGTCTGATCCCAGTGTGCTCAACGATGTGAGCCTCACCGACAGAACTGGCTTCAAACCTTCGGTCAATCCTTCCTATCTTCCTAAAGCTGGTCAAACTTCGCGTGATATCGAGATTATCTTTCATCCGAAGTTGACGGTTAAAAACGTGAATTTTGTTTATGACAAAACCAAATGGAGTGTTGCAGTTGGCAACAACGTTCAGTTTCTCACTGGTGCGGACATTATTGATATCAAAGAGGATGGTAACTTTTCGAGTGGCGAAATCCGGGAAGGTCAAATTAAGCTGACAGTTCGACTCACCACCCAAGGGCAATGGCCGGACAAAATTACCAATGACTCAGCATTGACCACCAACAATGGCAGAAAGGCGCTTAAGCTTTTGCCGTATTACAGTTTAGACGGAGCAGTGGCACCCGGTAATTCAGGTACACTTCAGGGTCTCTCTGCCGTATTCATGCAAGATGACATTGGAGCAATTCGGGCACCCGCAACAATTACATCGACTGCAGTAAGTGATTCAGCATTTTCGGTAGAATTTGCCCCGCCCAACGACACAACAGCGATTGATAAGAGCGATGGCGTCCTCAAAGATGTGGGCCCCTCAAATGTTTCTGGATTTGTTGTGGTCTATTGGAGAGACTCCGAATGTCAAGCTGGTGGATGGAGTTTCAAGGCAAATTCAATCTACGATAAGAACTCGGCCAATGCAGACCTTCAATGCCAATACCCCGGATTGACGAATGCAGTTGCTGGCGAAGAGAGTTGTCAGCTTGGTTGCTCCACTGCAGCGGTGGAAGCATTTTTTGGAAAGTCTGCCGATGATGTCGCAGTTCCGATGGAGTTTCCCTCAGAGGATGGAGCTGAAAACGAAATTCAGCAAGGATGCTTGCGAATCGCTAGGGTTCGTTCGGATGGTCGAACCAGCTATGCTGTGAACAATGCTCTGAATGATGAAAACTACGGAGTCATGGTGTACCCGATCGACTCCTCGGGTCAGATTGGCTCTAAGCGCTCAACTTGCAGCTCAGTGAAGCCGGCGAACATTGAGTTTGTGAGTTCTCGCAAAACACCTGGGCTTGGCAAGTCGAAGAGTGATTGCTTTGTCGCGACGGCGGCGTCAGGATCAAGTCAGAGCGCTTCCGTCCATTACTGGAGGATTTTAAGAGACACATGGCTAGATTCTGTCGGAATTTCGACAGTGTATTATCGACATGCGCAGTCATGGGCGAGTTGGCTCGAGGCACACCCGCAATACAAGCCGGCCATCAACTCAGTTTTGGAATGGAGCGGACGACGGTTGGTTTCATTG
>JBEAPS010000159.1:0-5505 GCA_041164285.1 Pseudomonadota bacterium | reverse complement strand
TTCAGGACCCGTAACGGAGTTCTTTGATATGTTCGATTGGGTAGAGCTGAATGTTTGATCCAGCTGAAGCGTGAGTGAGCTCTGTTAGTGTCTGTCTTTCCAGGTGAAAGTTTCTTTTGGGGAGATATACGCGGTCGAAGCCGAGTTTCATTGCTTCCTGAACACGTCCTACGGGGTTGGTGGTCGCACGAATTTCTCCACTTAGACCAACCTCTCCAAAAAAGGCAACTCGCCCTTGCCAAGGCGTCTCTATAACGCTTGAAAGCACGCTTGCTGCGAGTGCTAAGTCGCTGGCCGGTTCAGTGAGTTTGAGTCCGCCCGCTACGTTGGCATAAATGTCAAGAAGACTCATCGCTAAGCCGGCTCTTCGCTCAAGCACAGCGAGCAGAATGGAAAACCGGTTTGGGTCGAGACCTGTTACGGTACGTCGTGGTGTTGCTAACGTAGATTTACCAACGAGAGATTGAATCTCAACCAGTAGCGGTCGTGTTCCCTCCATGCAAACAGAAACCGCTGAACCTTCGACACCTGACTTCATGCTCTCAAGAAACAGCGCACTGGGGTTAGCGACATCCGATAGACCGTTGGCCTGCATGGAAAAAACTCCCACTTCGCCCGTGGAGCCAAAGCGGTTTTTCAGGCTGCGGAGAATTCGAAAGCCCGTTGCTGAATCGCCCTCGAGGTGCATGACTGTGTCTACAAGGTGCTCAAGAACTCGTGGACCCGCGATCGCTCCTTCTTTTGTTACATGTCCTACGATCCAAGTCGTGATTCCATGGATTTTTGCGACATCCATCAGGCGCGCTGTACACTCCCGCACCTGTGTCACGCTTCCGGGACTGCTCGGGTAGTCTGAATGGGCAACCGTTTGTATCGAGTCTACAACCAATACATGCGGTCTCAATTGGAGTGCATTGTGTGTGATTGTTGAAAGGTCTGTTTCGTTGAAAAGTAAAATGTTTGGGTGAATGGTTTTTAGTCGGTCCGCTCTGAGTTTGATTTGCTCACGGCTTTCCTCTCCACTCGCATAAAGAACTTGATATCCGCGAGATGCGAGGCCGTAGAGAGCTTGAAGAAGAAGAGTTGACTTACCTACTCCGGGATCACCACTAATGAGTACGAGGCTTCCTGGCACCAATCCGCCTCCGAGCACTCTGTCGAGCTCAGGCAAACCACAGTATATCCGTGGAACAGTCTCGCGTTGGACAGCGGTGATGGGTATAGGTTTCTCTTGAGTGCGTGTGCTTTGTGTTTCAGGCCTCAGTGGGGTGGTTTTGTCTGGCATTATTTCTTCAGAAAATGAGTTCCATGCATTGCAATCGGGGCATTTGCCCCACATTTTGGGTTGCTGAGAGCCGCACTGTCCGCATACATAAATTGTTTTTTTGCCAGACTTCAATGGTGATGACCCTGCTTTTGCATTTGACCAGCATGCCAAAAAATCCCAATGATTTCTGCATGAGTTGTATGTGTGAAACAATCAAAAAGAGAAAGCGAAAACAACTCGAACGTAGAATCTAGAAAAGGCTTTGTGTCGCGCGCAAAACTGGCCATGTCGCATGCAATCCAGACAACGACGGACGGCGATGCTTTTTTACTTAAGGCTGTGGCTAGGGCTCGGGTAGTAGGAGCACCAATTCCGTCACGAGGCGGATCGCACACGACGATTTCTGGCAAATCGTTTGCGCGGATGCGCGCTGCAATGAATTCACGCACATCGTCGGCAATGGCTTGGCCTGTAAGACCTGGGTGATTTTTTTTGGTCGCACTCACGGCCGCCGCGATTCCCTCAATACACCATGTGGTAACAGCACGATTGTTCCCAGCAGCTTTGCTTGGAAGGTCTGAAAAAGCTCCTGCACCGCAATAGAGGTCCCACGCTGTCCAATTACCTTTTGCTAAAAGCGGCTCTAGGAGGGGGTGCTTTAGAAGACTTTTAAGCTGCTTGCTGATTTCAGTTCTATACAATTCTAGGGCATGGCGGTGTGGTTGAATGAATCCCTGTGGCGCGAGTGAAAAGCTCTCGATTTCGGGGTGATGCACCTGCACAAAGCCTCGTTCGTCAATTTGAGGCCCATTCCAAGAGCGTATGAAGTTGTGCATGAGCTCTCTGATCTTAGCTTCGGCTACATTACCCTGTGAACACCTCACATCTTTCAACCAAAGGGATACGGTTTCATTTTTGAGAAGAGTTGCTTCAATTTGCATATCTATGATTCCCGCAGCACTGAATGCTTCAGACAGCTCCGAGGAGCGCAATCGTGCCAGTAATTGTGCACGAGCTTGCTCAAGTGGAGCTGCAGCAATGATACAGCCTTCAGCGCTGACCACCTGATGTGACCGCCGTGCGAAGAACCCCAGGTGCTCACCATCAAAGTGCCAGCGCACACGCTGACGGTATCGTGACGTGAGCCCTTGCTCACAGCGGAGTATGCGACTCGCTGCGGTGATTTGCTCTGCGGGCCATTGCCCAATCCGACGTAGTGTTTGAACAAGCCACTGTTTTTTGAGAGCAAGTTGCGACGACGGAGTGACGTGCTGAAGCTGGCAGCCACCGCAAGTGGATGCTTGTCTACACGGAGGCTTTTGCCGCATGTCTGACTTTTTTAGAACGCTCACAACCTGAGCATCAGCCATGCTGCTGGTTTCATGAATGAGAGCTGCGGTTACAACTTCGCCTCCCAGAGCTCCCTCGACAAATACAACCTTTCCGTTGGCGAGTCTGCCGACAGCACGACCGTCAGTTGCTGTGTCGTGTAGTTCGAGTTCAAAGGGAGGAGTGGCTGGTCCAGGTTCTTTGAGCAATCCAGAGCCCCGATGGTAAATACCGGTGTTATACCGGCGATTGTGAAAAATGTTGCATGACTTCTAGTGAGAATAACACAGCATCCCAAGAATGGAATGCTGTCGTTTATTTAATACGCATTTGGATGGATGAAACCCTTAAGAGGAGTGAGAGCACAAATTTTAAAGTCAAGCCAAAGACTCCAGTTTTGGATGTACCATAGGTCGCATTCGATGCGTTTTTCGAGGGATGTATTGCCTCGCCAACCATTGATTTGTGCCCAACCTGTGATGCCTGCCTTAACTTTATGACGCAGCATGTATCCAGGAAGATTGTTCCTAAACTGGTCTACAAAATAGGGACGCTCTGGCCGCGGACCAACAATACTCATTTCACCCCGAAGAACATTCAAAAATTGTGGAATTTCATCGAGGCTAGTTCTGCGAAGAAATGAGCCGATCCGAGTAACTCGATCATCGTCTTTGCTCGCCCATACAGGGCCTGATTGAGTCTCGGCGTCCACTTTCATGCCTCTAAATTTGAGACATTGAAAGGTACGACCATCAAGTCCCATGCGCAGTTGTTTGTAAAAGATTGGACCTGGACTCGATAGCCTCACTGCCAGAGTACAAACAAGAAAAACTGGACTGAGCGCGATAAGGGCCAAGGTTGCAAAAAAGATGTCAAAGACCCGCTTTAGAATGCGTCCATAACTGTCAAGGTTAGAGCCGTTGAGAATAATTGCAGGCAGCGAGTCTAGTTGCATGACGCGTGGTGCCAAAAATTCAGGAGCTTCAAAATCAGGAATAACGAATACATCTGCAAGGGTATTCCCCAACACTTCATAGATGGAGTGTAGGTCGCCGGTTTGGTGTGCCGAGGGGGCGAGAAAAACGACATCGATGTCACCTTCGCGCAGCAGCGTCTGCAATGCTGGCAGCTGATGAACTTCCAGGTGTGAATGAAGCGTGAGAGCCCAGTCGCCGCGCTCGCGAATCAGTTTGGCCATGCGCTCTGCTACCTTTCCCGAACCTACGACCACAGCCTGTCCAAGCACTTTTTTCTGACGCAAGTACCAGCGGTTGATTTTTCGGACTGTGCTGCGACCGAGTGCAAGAGCTACGGGTGTGCAGCCAAAAAAGATAGCCATCGTCGCACGACTGAATCGGTGGTCGTAGATAAAGTAGATGGAGGTCACAAAGACTACGAATGAAATGAGATGTGCCCTAGATAAATCAAAGGTTTCTTCCCAAACACGCCGTTTTTCTATGCTTCGTTTGTAGACCCCAACACTGACAAACACCAAGCCGTAGGCCAACAAGAGTGCAGGAAGTAGGCTCGCGTAGCGCGACAGAGTGTCGTCACCTTTAGTCAGCTCAATGAGTTCAGTCTTGAAACGAATCACGTAAGCCATCAGCCAGCTGGCGGTGATGATCGTTAGGTCGACCGTTCCCCGGAAGATGTTGAGCAACTGTGCATGTCTATGGATACGCATTGTCAGCCTTTTTCGAGCATGGTCAGAATTCGGTCTGCAAAGTCCTCAGCAAAATGTTCGTGCGAATAGCTTCGTGCGTGCAACCTGAGCTGGGCAGCGTCAACGTCGCGTTCCAAAGCTTTTCGAAGAGCGTTTTCCAGTGAGTTTGTATCTCCTAGTTCGAACAGAGAGCCGGTTTTTCCATTGATAACAGTTTCACCGGTTCCACCTTGCTGAGGAGCAACAACCCAACAACCCGAGGCCATAGCTTCGAGAGGCACAATGCCAAAATCTTCCAATGCCGGAAAGAGCAGAGCCTTATGTGTTGCATAAAAAAACGCAACTTTCTCATCAGTCGGGTTTTTCTCGATCTTCACAAGGGGGTTTTTGCTGAAATTTTGTGCAACCCTATCAAGATCTGACCCTTGACCCGCAGCAGTCACGGCTATTCCCAGTCTGACGCATGTTTCGACGGCTTCGTACATCTTTTTGTAGGGCACCCATGCACCGAACAACAGAACTCGGTCTTCACGTGCATGAGTGGGAAAGTTTAAGAAGCGTTCCAGCTCAACTGAGGGATGCACTACGTGGGCTGACCGTCGGTAATAAAGTTCGCATCGTCTCGCCACAAAGTGACTGTTTGCTATGAGAAGGTCGGTTCGTGCGGTCGACGTGACGTCCCAAATCCGGAGTTTGTTGAGAATTTTTCTCCGGATGATTTCCTTCGGAGAAAAGAGCGAAACGGGTTTACTAAAGTAATTGTGTTCCTGATCCCAAGCGTAGCGCATGGGGCTGTGTATGTAACAGATGTGCTTTGATTTTGGGGGGGGGATGACACCCTTGGCTGCGCAACTGCTACTGCTAATCACTAGGTCGTACTCACTGAGATTAAAGCTTTCAATTGCGACAGGAAAATAGGGCAAAAGAATTTTATAGTACTTTTCTACGCCGGGCAGTTGGTTGAGGAACGATGTTGCGACTTTATGTTTGTTTTGAGTTTTTAGTATTTGCTCGGGCTTGCCGAGGAGGCAAAATAGGTCGGCATGAGGAAATAAATTAAGAATTTGTTCGAGTACTCGTTCACCTCCACGTCGGACAAACACCCAGTCGTGAATGACGGCGACACGTAAATTCCTTGTGTATTGCTTCAACTGCGAGACTGAGCTCATTCTTGTCTCTCCAAAAAGTTTTGCAACTCAGTTTGAGTGTATCGCACAAATCGGTGTTCACTGCGACGGACCAAAAC
>JBEAPS010000158.1:0-3167 GCA_041164285.1 Pseudomonadota bacterium | reverse complement strand
GCGTGTGCGTTCCTGTGAACGGTATGCCGGCCTTTTTGAAGGCACATTCATACTTCCACTGAATGGTCCGGAAGCTAAAAAAGCGTCCGTCCTCATTCTTGAACACAAGGCCCTTGGCACCGATGTACTAAAGCTCTTTGAGCGCAGCGACCTCAGAAACCCTCAGTGCCTCGCGCCACTGAACAGCGAACATGCCAACCCATACGGGACCAAACAGTGCACGCATTGCGCAGGCAACTCGAGCAAACTGCTCCGGAGGCAAATCTCTGTCGCGCTTTCCGGAATCACGCACGAGCTTTGAATCATCACGATGACGCGCCTTCAGCGGCCATCGGAAGTCAACATCGTCGCAGTATTTCTGGTAGAAGCGCAGCAGCACGGACAGCAAATCAAGCTCCTTGTCGAAGCTTTTTCTCTTGCTGGCCTGACGATTTTCTCCCTGTTTCGAGCGGAGAGAAAACAGCCAGTCATCAATCACAGCCGGTGTAATTCCGTTGACGCGCAGCTCTAGCAACATGCCAAAGTGCAACCTCAAAAGCTGTTCATAATTCTCGCACGTTCCTCGCGCCAACTGAGGAAATCGGCGTTTGCGATAGCTTTCAACAATCTCCGAAAGCAAGGGACCTGACCCCTTGGCTTGCGCCAGATGAACGGCATTGACTTCATTGAACGCGGCCGCAGAACCCAAGTCCTGCTGCACACAAGATCCAATATAAGCCTGCCACTCTCGGGCTGCATCGAGACTATCGAAATACCGCGTCACTCTCTTCTTCCCTGTCGGGATTTTCTCCCAACGACGGGCCTCATAGAGCCTGCCCTTTTCAGGTGATGTGTATTCATTTTTATCTTCGTCCCAGAACCACAACCGCTGTATTCCAACGGTGCCAGAAATGGAGCGATAGACTCTTTTTTTTCCAGTGAACTGCTTGTGATTAAAACGTCTTGTCATACGAGCATTCCTTTCCGCCCGAACCACCTCAAGACGTCACTCACTTTGAACCTAACTGAGCGCCCGATCTTCAAATGCGGAAGACCATCTGTCGCCATGAGGCGATCAATGAGACTTCTGCTCACATTCAAAAATCGCGCGAGCTCATCCTTGGTTATGTACCTTTCAAAGAACGAATCACCGCGCAATTGTTTCAATCCAACGCGGTCTGAACGGGACATTAATAAACCTTGAGATAACATTCCAGTCCTCCGTTGTGGGTGTCAGAAAACAACACTTTACGGACGTCAGCCTGACTCCATCGTGAGCTCTTTTTTTGAATAAATTGAATGGGTCGTTATCCAATGCACTCCAATGGTTTTTTAGTAAATGATATTTGGTCGTTAAAAGGCTCGAATTTTGACTCGCATTGGAGAATTCCAATGGTCCCATGGATTTTCTGTTGAACTTCCAATGCAATTTCGTGCTTGGTAAATCTGCTTTCCCGACCCCCTTATAATTGGAACTGTGTGCCATGCATTCATAAACAGGGTGGCGCAGCGGGAAGCAAGGACTCGAAGAGGACGCGCAGCGAGGGGAGCCAGGGCGACCTGAGCGGAGAAAATGCTGCTCAAAAACTCTCCGGCTTCGGTGTTAAAAAGTCCCCACCTGATCGAGAAATTTCGCGCAACATCGCCAGCTATCGCAGACCGATGCATTCGGGAGCACAACTTCGCGCGCCATGCGTGCATCATCATGCAAAGCTGTTGTCTGGGAGCGGCGGCGGAATCTGCAAAAGGCTGCGAGGTCAAACCGACTGGTGCCGCAAGCTCTCATGGGCCGCATCAACAGGAACCAGAACAAATGGACGAACCCCGTTGAAATTTCCTAAACCCGGAAAACTTACAAATGCTGTTCGCAAAGAGCCTTTAATTCAACGTTAGACATTTTTTGCAATTGGAGCAGTTCATCAAATGGATCGTCGCGCCGTTGGAGAGCAGAGGCAAAGGCTTTTTCGGTCTTTAATCCCAGCTCTCTCAATGCTTTCACTCGTTGATAAGCTTTACTTCCGCCGCATTTGAGGATGCGCTCTTCTGCCAAGAGGTGCCGCCATGCGTTTTGATGAACGGTGGTCAAGGGCTGCGCAAAAAGCTCAAAAGGAAGTCCCTGAAAGACAAAAGACGCAATCACAACCGGAAGACCATCTATCAGTCGTTGCTTTATCTGAAAATCGTCCTGCTGGGAGAACATCTCTGTGAGGAAAGTTAACGCTTCTGTTATTCCCGTCGCATCTGTGACGAATTCTAGGGCGTCCTGCACAAAAAAAGTCGACGCCCCGCGCGAATCGAGCAAAATATCAACGTCTGAACCTGGGGACTGAAGATTCAAGGGAAAAGAGCCGGCAATCAAGGGATCAAAAGCCCGTAAGCGTTCCAGCAGGTTCAATGATGACAAAGCGTTGGAGAGGGGGATATTTTCTTCGATCTGAATGACGGACTCAAGCGATAACGAATGAAATTTTACTGCGAAATCCGGAAACGCAAATTCTAGTTCAGGGTTGAAACTTTTTTTCAGACCAGTCTCCTTTGGGGAGAAAGAACGATACCTGTCTTTGAGTTCTGAAAAACTCAAATCGCTGACCACTTCAAGATGTTCAAAACCGTCCTTGTGAATTTTTCCTTGTTTGGGCGCAGGTATTTCGATGAGATCAATATCCCAGCTCTCATGGTTCAATGGCTGTTTAAGTTTGAAGGTGGAGATCATTCTTCCATTGACTTGAGTCTCTGCAAGAAGAGTTGCGAATGTAGATAGTAGCTCGGCAGTGGTTCGGTAGTTTTCCTCTGTTGATGTGCGATAGCAGATGTGATCCACATGCCAGTGGGGTTCCAAGAAAAATCGTTGTCGTGTCATTTCTGTAAAAGAGAGACACAAAAAATCATTTGCTTCCGCCTTAAATTTTTCTTCAAACATTAATTCGCACCCTATATTTCTTCTCGATATTTGGTCCGCTAGTAGAGACCTCTGATTTGGTCAAGCGATTCTGAATTTCAATGATAATACCCGCGCGGGCTGAATTTTGTGTTTCCATTGGGTTAGTGTCGTAGACGTCAATTTTGATTGGGGTTTTGTTGTTGTCGTGAGCGATCCACAAACAATCCAGTCACGCTCACGGCGATGGGCCTTTCTCCAAGACCCCCTCCGGTTGCCCCTGCGAAACGGATTGGCCTCTGGAGGGATA
>JBEAPS010000157.1:0-2612 GCA_041164285.1 Pseudomonadota bacterium | reverse complement strand
CAGTGATTTGATCGAAACTCAGCTCAGCTGAATCAACGCCAAATTTTTCGGCATTCATCAATAAAAACCGTGTCGCATTCCAGATTTTATTTGCAAACGTTTTGCCTAAATCGCAAGCGTCGTCGCTCCAGTAAATATCCTGTCCGAGGACCACTTGGTTGATGACGCTAAAGCGAAGAGCATCGGTGCCATAAGTTTCAATAAGCTTGTTCACATCTGGGCTATTGCCCAGTGATTTGCTCATTTTACGGCCTTTTGAGTCTCTGATAATTGGCGTAAAATAGACGTTCTTGAATGCTGTTTGATTTGTAAAATACCCGCCCGCCATGATCATACGAGCAATCCAAAAGAAGATAATGTCTGGACCGGTGACTATAACTTCTGTTGGATAAAAATATTCTAAATCTTTTTTCTGCTCGGCTGTTGGGTTAGCCCAATTATGAACTCCGAATGGCCAAATCCAACTACTCGCCCACGTATCTAGACAGTCAGAGTCTTGCTCAAGCTCATCATGGCCGCACTTCTCACAGACCGAAGGCCGTTCCTCTGCACAAGTCACATGCTGACATTTCTGGCAATGGTACATTGGCATTTGATGCCCCCACCAGAGCTGACGAGAAATGCACCAATCTTTTATATTCGTGAGCCAGTGCTCCCAAATTTTTTCCATGTGAGGGGGGTGTAATTTTAATTTCCCTTCACGAGTCGCCTTGAGTGCAATCTCAGCGAGCTTATCCATTTTGATGTACCACTGCTCACTTAGATAATACTCAATTGGCACAGCACCTCTCTCGGAAATTCCCACAACCATTTTGTGAGGCTCGGTTTTTTCAAGAAGTCCTATAGCCTCAAGCTCTGTAACCAACTTTTTGCGCGCAACGAAACGGTCGAGCCCGCGGTAAGCCTCGGGCACCTTGTCATTGAGTGTCGCATCTGGATTCATTACATTAAGCAGACCAAGCTTATGCCGCTCGCCTACAGCAAAGTCATTCATGTCATGAGCCGGAGTGATCTTTACCACACCAGTTCCGAAGTCTTTTTCAACGTAGGTATCGGCAATTACCGGTATGGCACGGTTTGAAACTGGGACGATTACTTTCTTCCCAATCAATGACGCATACCGCGAATCGTCAGGGTGAACCGCAACAGCCAAATCTCCGAAAAGCGTCTCAGGACGAGTGGTGGCAACGACAAGGCATTCCTTTTCATTCCCTTCGACTGGATATCGAATGTGCCAAAGGTGTCCGTTGCGTTCTTCAGGATTGACTTCCTCATCCGAAATTACTGACTGACTGACTGGACACCAGTTCACCAATCGGAAACCCCGATATATCAACCCGTCTTTATAGAGTTGTACAATCGCCTTAATGACCGCACGCGAATAGTTTGGGTCCATCGTGAAGACTTCGCGATTCCAATCGCAACTCACACCGAGTGTCTTGAGTAACGAAACAATGCGTCCACCGTAGGTTTCTTTCCATTCCCACGCGTGCTTCAAAAATTCCTCGCGGCCGATCTCGCGCTTATTGATACCTTTTTCGGCCAACATTTTTGTAACTTTGGCTTCCGTCGCGATACTTGCGTGGTCAGTTCCAGGGATCCAGCAGGCAGCTTTGCCTGCTGCCCTGTTCCATCGGATGAGAATATCTTGCAGCGTATTGTTGAGAACATGACCCATGGTAAGGTCACCCGTCACATTGGGAGGAGGCATGACTATTGTGTAGGGCAGTTTTGAATCATCCCTAACACCCTGAAAAAAACTACCTTCCTCCCAGTAAGCGCGGAGTGTCGTCTCTATTTGCTTCGGTTCAAAAGGCTTCTCAAAGGCATCCCGACGTGACACAGCTTCCCCCAGTTGAATTTTTGGTTTTGCAACGAGACTGTGTACCATTGAGTCAACTGCACGACAATCGAAGAGAATGGACTGTTTCATGGAACAAGCGCAATGGACACTTTCATGGGCTGGAGGGACGGACAGAGGCAAAGTTCGTCAACAAAATCAGGACGCGTTCTATATCGACCCGGACGGGCGGTATATGATCCTCGCTGACGGTATGGGTGGTCACAGTGGTGGTGAAATTGCGAGCCAACGCACGGTTGAGGCCGTCAACGAGGCTCTCAGTAATATCGACTGGCTTGAAGCTCCCAGCGCACAGACTATCGCAGAGCTCTGCGTTGCAAAGGCGAATAATTCGCTTCAGGAGTGGGTCGCTCAACACCCTGAGCATGCAGATTTGGGGACAACTTTACTCATTTGGATTCGTACTGAAACCAAAATATATCTTGTGAGCCTTGGAGACAGCCGTATCTATCTCTATCGAAAAGAGGGTCTTTTCTTGCTGACCTTCGATCAAGTGATTGAGAATGAGCTCCGAAAGAAAGGTGTGAGCAGGGAGCAGGCCTCCAGAAGCCAGGGGGCAGCCTACTTGTCGAGATGTGTTCTTGCGAATCGAATTTGTGTTCCCGATGTTCTCGAAACGAAAATCTCAGAGGGCGACGTTTGGCTTCTGTGCTCTGACGGGCTGACGCGCGAGGTTCCCTGGGATGATATCTCAGAAGCTCTAAATTCGGTTCAGGTGCGCGGACCAGAGGCGTGCGTAGAAGAGCTCATT
>JBEAPS010000156.1:0-4152 GCA_041164285.1 Pseudomonadota bacterium | reverse complement strand
AAAGTCGACTGAGTTGTCCTTTACTCAAATGAAAAGGCTGGACTTTGCTCTGGCCTTTTTTATTTGCTTTCAAAATTGACGGTTTGATTGATGTCAGAGATTTTAAATAGCGACACTGCTCGTGCCCTCGATGTTCGTTGCAGAGAGTTTTCGATAACGAAATCAACAATTGAACCGTCGCTGCGTTGCAAGAATCCCCTGAGTCCTTCCCGAATCCCATCTTCAATGCCCATGTTTATGGTTGCTGTGTTTCCATTGTATTTCAGGATCATGCCCCTGCGACTAATCGCATTAAAAGGGGAACTCTGGGCGGTTATTTTATATCCACCACCAGATTCTGCATGTTCGGCATAGATACGGATCCACACCGTACCGGCCTCACGAAGAACTATCTTATCTTGGCCAGTCAGAGGGAAACTCAGTCCAGTTGGTGTAATACATTCTGCCTTGATGCCTTTTGATTGTTCTTGTGGAGAAAAATTCAAAAGGAGTGTTTCTGCAGAAGGTGCATCGTACCGAAACCAATCGGTCGCATTTCCGTCCCGATAGCTGACGGCACCTTCTTTACTTTGGGTCAATTGAAGTTGCTGTGCGCCCTCACGCTCTTTGTCCGCTCCAGACAATGCATCAGGGTCTTCGGGTTGAAAGCGGGCACTCAAACCAGCATTGAGAATCTGACCATCGCGGGGTTCGACTACCATATAATATTGTCCGCCATCTACATTGAGGCTCACAGTCAGCGGAGAATGGGGTTTAAGGTCAAATGCTTTTTTGAAAATATTTCTGCGGCCCGACTCATTTTTTACAGTCAGTTCCACCTGCCCGCTGTGATGGGTGGATTCAAGGCCAATTGTCAGCACACCACGGGTGAGGACTTCAATTTTGCGCCAAGGCTGGGTCGAAGATGCATTTTGAGAAACGAGTTGCAACGTGTTCGACTCACCCCACGTGATTGGAATTGCCGAGTTCACCTGTGGTGGTGAACTCTCGCAACCAGCGCTTATAAATAGACAACCGATAATGAGTGAAATCACCGACACGGAATCGCTCTTTCTATTCAAGGTGTCCAACCACAACATTCCACTGCACCCACTTAAATAGGTTCGTGAGGTGTTCGGACTTCATGCCGCATTCACTCACTGCAGGTTTTGGAACCTGTCAAAGTTACGACTTTGAATGGGTAGATTTTGACCAATACGCTGCCGGTGCAAATCTCGTGCCGTGTTTCAAACTTAAGTCCATCAACGACTCCATCACTCGAACATGGCCAAGTTGTCTGGCATAGTGGAAGGGGCCGCCTAAAAACGGTGGAAAACCGAGTCCAAAAATCGCACCTAAATCACCAACATCGGGATGCGAGACTATACCCTCGTCAAGACATCGTGCAGCCTCATTGAGCATCACAAAAATGCATCGGTCCGCAATTTCTTTGAGATCGAAATTTCTTCTATCGGAGCCATGCTTTAAGTGTTTATAGATTGTTGTATCTGGCTTATCCTTTTTTCCATCTGGATATGTGTAAAATCCGCGTCCATTTTTCCGACCCTTTCTGTCTTCTGCAATTATATTTTCTAGCTCGGCAGGAATAATGAGTCTTTCAGAAAACGCATCCTTCAGAATTGTAATGATATGAGCTCCCACATCAATTCCAACTTCATCAAGAAGTGTGATTGGGCCAACAGGCATTCCAAACTGTTCGAGAGCCTTGTCTATGGCATCGATGCTCGCACCCTCGCTCAAAATGTTGAGTGCCTCAGATATGAGAAACGCAAGAATTCGTGTGGTGTAAAAACCAGGACCGTCTTTAACTACGATGATGCTTTTTCCCATCTGGTTTGCAATGCTGAAAGCAGCACTTGCAGCGCGGTCCGAAGTTTGTTCGGTCGTAATGATTTCAACTAAGGGCATTTTGGGTACAGGTGAGAAGAAGTGCATTCCCACAACATTTTCAGGTTTTTTTGCAGCAGAGGCAATTCTTGAAATCGGAATGCTTGAAGTATTTGATGCAAATATAAAATTCTCATCGTTAAGCGTATTTTCGCACCTCTTGAGCATCTCGTGTTTGATGGAGAGATCTTCGTAAACAGCCTCAATGATCATGGAACAGCCCGTGAGTGTTTTCATTTCGGTCGTCGGCACCACACGAGCGAGTGCAGCATCTCTGTCAAAACGCTTGATGCGGCGTTTCCTAAGCCTCTCATCAAAGTACTGCTGAACGTTTTTAAGACCATTCCGCACTCCAGAACCGTCGCGATCAAGGAGAGCGGTTCTGATGTTTTTGTCAGAGAGTACCGTCGCAATTCCACTCCCCATGAGCCCCGAACCCAACATTCCTACAGCTTGTTGTCCCAACTTGAGTGGCTCGACAATTTGCTTTTGTGATGCTTGCTGTGCGTCCTCATTGAATGGGTTTTTCTTCGCTGCAGTCACAATTCTAAAAATATGCACGAGAGAGCGGCTTTCCTGTGTGACGACGAGGTCGCCAAAGAGCTTTGCTTCGAGCTTAAGTCCTTCCGAGAGACTGCGTGAAATACCTTTCATCACAGCATCCAAGGCTTTCTTAGGAGCTGGGTAGAAACCCTTTGTTGACTTTTCAATCTGCTCGATACTCTTTCGTTCAATGATCGTTCTTCCGATAGGGTTCGATTCGAGTGCAATTTTTTGAACGTCGAGTCCGGCAAGGTTGGATGGTTTCAGCGCACTGATTGAAGTCTGATTTCTTTTGCCTTTTTCAAGGGATATTGTTGGCTTCGACTTGCATATTTCAACTGCTCTTCTGATGAGCTGATTTTCGGGAACAACCTCATCAACTAACCCAAGTTTATATGCCTTTTTGGCGTCTACTTTTTTACCCGTAAGAATTAGGTCAAGTGCAGGTGCCACGCCAATTATGCGAGGTAGGCGCTGTGTGCCTCCTCCCCCGGGAAGCAGTCCGAGCTGAATCTCTGGAAGTCCGAGTTTAGTGCTTTGGTGTGAAGTGCAAATTCGATAGTGGCATGCGAGCGAGAGCTCTAAACCACCACCCAAGCAAACTCCACTGATTGCTGCGACGGTTGGAACCGAAGAGTTTGCAAACTTTTCAAAGAGTGCGTGAAGCTTGAGAGAAGCCTGTTCGCCTGCTGCCTGAGTAGTGAGTGTGTCAAAGATGCTGATGTCCACACCAGCCGCAAAGCAACCTTGTTTTGTCGATGTGATGACAAGACCAACTATCCCTGGAGTCGTCAAGGCTTGGGAAACGACTGTGTCAAGGTCGTTCAAAATAGCCTCTGAGAAAGCGTTGGTAGATTTTGTTTCATCATGGAAGTCAACGACACAGACCGAATCCTGCCAATAGATGTGCAGTGTTTTTGTGGATGATTGAATATTGCTGTTCATTTTAAATTCCTTAGTCTTGTTGTGTCTCGAGAAGCATTGCTTGTCCCATGCCGCCGGCTGCGCATATTGCAATGAGTGCGTATCTTGATCCGACGCGTTGTGCGATTCGAAGAGCACGTCCAACCAGGCGGCCACCTGTGGCGCCAAATGGATGGCCATAAGCAATTGATCCACCGTCAATATTGAGTCTCAAAGGATCTACGGCACCAAATGCAACATCGAGGCCAAGTTTCTCCTGACAAAAGCGAGTGCTCGAAAGGGCATCAAGACAACTCAGGACTTGTGCAGCAAATGCTTCATGAATTTCAACAACACCGATATCTGCGAGTGTTAAATTATGACGTTTAAGTAGCTTTGGAATTGCATAGGCAGGACCAATCAATAGCTGATCGTTGGGGTCAACTGCCACAGTGACTGAGTCAACGATATAGCCAAGAATGGGCAATTGATGAGAAGTGGCATAGTCTTCATGAGCAAGCAAAACTGCAGAGGCGCCATCGGTCAATGCGCTCGAGTTTCCTGCTGTGAGCGTGCCGTTTTTTCTATCAAATGCGGGACGTAATTTAGAGAGTGATTCGATAGAGGTGTCGGCGCGTACCAAATTGTCAGCGTCGACAAAATGCTCTCTCGCAGTTCCAGACCATACGGGAACGATTTCTTCACTCAGATATCCTTTTTCAATCGCGGCTGCTGCGCGGATATGACTGCTCATTGCAAATTCATCTTGGCGTTCTCGGCTGATGTTGTTTTTCACCGCCATTTGCTCACCATGCTCAC
>JBEAPS010000155.1:0-3771 GCA_041164285.1 Pseudomonadota bacterium | reverse complement strand
GTATACTCTATCGACCACCGCTCTTCGTGAGGGGATATTGATAGATTCGATTGCGCGTGAGCATTCGAATGGTGCTGACTGTTGGAATGATGTTCGCTGGCGCAGTGTTGTTTCATTTGGTGAAAAGCTTTTTATTGACGAGGTTCACGCATCCCGTATTCGGGATTTGACGCTGTCGCTGTGTGATCAAGTTGGATTTCTCTCTGATGCTGTTGTCCGTTGGCGCGATTTACTTGGATTTGCAGCTTATCTCCATGAGTGCGGAAAGTTTTTGAATATGGGTGCATTCCATAAGCATGGTTTCTACTTAATCAGGCATAGCAATATGCTTGGTTTCACCCAAAAGGAGCTTGAGGTGATTGGACTATTGGTCCGTTACCACCGAAAACGTCTTCCAAAGCAGGAGGACGATGAACTTGATATCCTTGATAAAGGCGAGGTTTCAATTTTTTCCAAATGTGCTTCAATTCTTAGGGTTTTGTCGTGTCTCGATCGGAGCCGTCGCGCTCAAGTCAGCGGGGTTGTGTATCAGCATTTGGGCTCAGGTGGAGCTGTTTTGCAATTGATTGGGATCGGTAAGTCTGAGCTAGAGTTTGAAGTTTACGAATTTGAAAGGGAAAAGGTAGCCTTCGAGCGCGAGTTTCGCACGAAACTTGCACTCGGGGTTGGTATTGCTAGTAAGTGACATTTGGTTGACGGAGTCAGAATATAGTGACGTAGATATTTTCGATCGAGACTTAGAAAATATGACCGATATCCCCCTACATGGATTTTTTGTCGAAAGGTGGGGTTTTGAGGCTTTTCGTTACTGACATTGCCAGTGCGCGCATCAAAAGGTTCGGGAACACTACGTGGTTTTGGCGTGGTGTTTGTGTTGCGGTTGTTGCCCACTCCTGGAGGGCCGTCGGTGACTTGACGCGTGAGATACTGCCCGTTTGGAGTGAAAGTGCCGAAGTAGTTGAATTGGCAGACATGCCTCTCACTGACTTGCGGCCCGCACTGACAGAATTCGAACTTGAAGACAATAGCAGTTTTTCAGAGCCAAGCGTTCATATCGTTCATTCCGTTGTGAGTGAGAGTAGTGATGTGAACGATGAACACATTTCGATTGTTAACGCTTCCGAAAATTTGAATGCCGAACATACCGCTGTGTCCCCTTCGCCTGTGCCAGTGACGGAAGTTGCTTTGGTGGCGCCGTCCTTACCGGATATTCCTTCAGATTCTTCCTCAGAACCTGAGTCAGTTCTTTCTTCGGATTCTCCCTCCGAATTGGCTCGGTTGTCTGACATTCCAGTTGAGTTTCCGGCAGATGTTCCCATGAGTGAAGTGTTGCGTGTCAGCAAGACGTTCCAAGGTCTGATTCAGGAGAACTTGAGAAGCGGCCCGTATGTGCTTTCCGAGCGGTTTGCCGGAAGTTTGAACAGTGATTCCTTTGGTGACGAAGTGCTTGCTGAATTGGAAACTGAGGCGATTGATGAAGGTGAGGCACAACGTGGCTTTGTCGTCGGGCAGGATGTAGATGATGACGTTGAGTTTTCTGGTCTTGACCCCTTTAAGACATATACAGTTGTGAATGGTCGTATCCGTGCGGTGGATCCGGCATCGCTCTTGGGTCAGCCCGTTATTGCTGCTGGCGATTCTGCAAGGGTTCCACAACCGATGACCGACGCTCGGAGCGAAGCAGGTCCTCAGTTGCCCTCGCCATCGAGCTCCGATCCCAAAGTCAGTGACGCTTCGAGCGCGCCAGTTGCCCATGGATCACAAGCCTCCGTGACGCAAGATAAAATCCTCACAATGTCCGATGAGGAAGTCGAAAGGGGCATGTCAGAGGTGAGTCCAAAGCCTGGATTGGCCTCGTTCGATGCCACTCCGGCACTTGCACAATACGTAACCGTGTCGGGGATGGTTCGAGTCCCAGAAGGTTTTGCTCGTAACAAAGTTGTATTGCGACTGGCGGGTACTGGCTTTCAGGTTCAGACAGACGCGGCTGGGCACTTTGAACTGCGCGATGTTCCCAAGGGAACTCGATTTGAATTGCTTGTCTGGCACTTGGACGGTGGATTAACACGAAGACTCGTTCCAATTGCGGCATCAGGCCGTTCGGATAGTGTTGAAATTGAGCTCGTGCAAACGAACTTCGTTGACGCTTTATCAAAAAGTTTTGGGCTCGTGCAGCAAATGAACTTGGGTGGGTTTTGCGCCAGAATTGAGGTCGAGAACCCTACAGCTCTCCTCGGAGCGAGTGTGTACGTAAATACAATTCAGAAGAATCTGGCAGCGCACTATTTTTCGGAGCAGGGTCTTCCCTCAAGTAGCCAGACTGAGCTGACTCCGGATGGTCGGTTTTGCGTTTTTAATGTTGAGGAGTCCTTGGTCGATATAAAACTGGTAATGCTCAATGGAGTTCGACGTCATTTCGCAGTGCATGTTGAACCCTCAACTTTTGAGCATAATTTAACACTTGATGCTTCCCGGAGTTTCTACCGAAAGGTAAGCCTTCTTGAGCCACTCGATACTCGTGAAGTTATCGAACTTTCAGGGCAAGGTGTTCAGCCTGAGTTTGGCGATAAACGACTTCGGAACTGGATTTTTGGTGAAGACACCCCTGTGTGGACTCGAGTATCAAATTATGTACTAAAGACCGACGAGGCCTACGCTCCTGTCAAGCCAAGTCTAGAAGACGTACAGTTTTTTCCGGGAGGCCAAAAGTTCATTGAGGTGAAAGTTTCACCTGATTTGCCTGATGCTCCGTGGGGCCGCGTACTTCTGTCTCGGGACGACCTTATGACGGAAGCTATGTTGAGTCGTGCGAAAGAAACGGTGGGTCGAGTCTATCAAGATCAAAGAACACCACTCTCATTCGCTGCTCTTGATGCGGATGCTTGGAACGAAATTATGTCTGACAATAGCGAAGTTCCTTCCATCGTAAACGCTGACATGGGTGGACTCTACTTGTCGATTGATGCTTCGGCGTTGGGGCGCAGTACAGAGGAGTTGAACGTGTCGGTACGCGATACGTGGACCGGTGAGAGTGTTTGTGAAATTCATAGAATTAATTCTGATAGTTCGGTTAAATCCTCGAGGTTCTTTCGCGCTGTCTGTGGTGCCAGAAACGGACAATTCGCACTGATTGTGCAGTCGGATGATGGTGCTCTGCTTTGGTCCGATATTGTGCGTATTCGAAGAGGGACTGTTCAAACCGTGACGGTCATGGATTCGAATTTCTGAATTCATTATTACAATTGAATGAAGACGTGTGAACGGGAGCGGGATCCGATGAGTAAAAGTCATGTTTTTTTCTCTCGAATGTGTTCTATCTGCATTGCTATTTGTGTTCCTGTCCTAATTGCGTGGTCGCCGACTAAAACGACAATTTCAGCAGAAAATTCAGCTGCCAGTGCGATTGTTTCACTCGTTGAAATCAATCCGGCAGATCTCCTCCTGCGTCGATATCGTGTCGCGCACGAAAACATGATCTTTGAGAGCACTTCATTTGCACTCACTGGAGAGCTTCAAGACACCGTCGGAGTGGGTGATTTTCGAGAGAAAAGTCTTGCTGCGGGCTTTGCCCTTCAGTATTATCCTCAATCTATCAGCCTTCAGGGGCTATTTATCCGTGGCGAAACCGATTTGGCTCTGACAAATCTGAGGGATGAAAGTCAATCATCGGATTCAACTGCTGCAACACTGCGGCTGGCGGGCGACGTGGGTTGGCGAGTGAGGCTCAGCGAGCGTCTGACAGGAAGTGCTGCTTATGGATTGCGAACAACT
>JBEAPS010000154.1:0-7671 GCA_041164285.1 Pseudomonadota bacterium | reverse complement strand
TCAGGCCTTGATTGATGAAGAGCGAGCCGCAACCCAAGCGAAAACACTAAAAACCAACGACGGCATCGGTTTCGACTGCGATGATGAATCAGACCAATCTGGTCATCAAGACGAACGCATTGCGCAGCTTGAGAATACAAATTGGGACCTTTTATCCGATACCGAAACAAGGGTCGATGAATTGATTGAGTTGGCAGGAAAGCTGTCTGCCTATTCACGTGCACTTAATTTTTCGATTCGCGATGAAAAATCGAGTGCTCAGACACTAAGAAGAAATCTCAATGTGTCATCAAGTTTGATTGAACAGCTGTGCAGTGAGGCTGTTGAGCTGAAAAAAATTCCGATGGCAGGGATGCTAGAGAGGCTGGCTGGATTCGCAATTGAGTCTGCTCAAAGTAAGGGGTGTCCGATTCAATTTGAATATGAGGAGCAAGGTGTAGTCATCGATAAAAAGCTCATAGGAAAGGCATGGGATCCTCTTTCAAAAATTGTACGCTGGATGATTGAGAACAGTTTTGAAAATCCGGAAGACAGGGTTAAAGCTGGAAAGCTACCCATGGGATTTCTGAGGGTTCAAACCCAAGCAAAAGGGAATCTCATTCACATTGTTCTTGAAGATGATGGTCTTGGGCAGGGTGATGGTGATGCAACTCCGCAAGGTCTTCTTCTGAGAAACTTTGTTGATAGTGTTCGATCTCAATTGAGAAGTATCTCTGCAACAATTACCCTAGAATCCCATTTAGGACGCTCGACTCGTATTGAAATTGCTTTTCCATCATCGCGTTGGATGTTGGATCTTATTCATGTAATGTGCACGCAAAAGCAGTACATGCTTCCGCATCACATGGTACGAACCCTCATTGACCCAGGATCATTCAGTACACACGTTTTGAGAGGCGAAAAGCAACTAGTTGAGTACAACGGGAAGCTTTATCCTTTCGTGACATTGACCGAGCTGATCGAAAAGACGCAACTCACGAAAAGAAGAGTTGAGCAAAGTGTAGCTATCGAGAAGGGATATGTAGCACTTATACGTTACGGACGAGATACAGTTGCCGTAGGTTTAGACGCCGTTTACGAAAGCTCCACACGCATTGTGCACCCTTTGCAACGACATTTGGCAAATGTAAGAGGGCTTCAGGGCACAGTCATTGATGCGAATGGAGATCCAATTTTTGCAGTAGATCTTCTTGAAGTCATCGAGTCGTTTTTGCGAGTTGGTGCTGAAAGGGAGGTGGCATGAACACTGATTTTCCAAAGAGCACTGAACAGCGCGATAAATTCCTCCTTTTTAAATGTCACGGAGAGCTGTTTGGCGCTCCGTTGGGGGTGATTCGAGAGATTGTACCGTTTCAGAGACCATTGCGTGTGCCCAACACACACAAACATTATTTGGGAATAGTTAATATTCGTGGCGATGTTGTTGGTGCGATAGACTTACGCTTTTGGTTTAATGATGAGCGTATTTCAACCAAAGTTATAGAGTCACAAGCTCTACTTGTTGTTGAGTCGCAAGCAGGCTTGATGGGTATTGCAGTCGATACAGTTGTTGGTATTTCTGAACTTTTTGAGCAGGAAATTGAAACCCCGACTGGTATGCCTGAAATGATTACCGAGGGTGGCATGATTGGCATTGGAAAATTTACACATGGATTGGCAACCCTTCTCAACCTGAGGGCTTTGTGTATTGCAACCGACGTCGTTAGCGAACACAAAGAACGCAGAGTGAGCTGAGAGGAGAATTAAATGTTTTGGAAGTCAATGTCTCTCAGGAGTAAACTCGTCTTGCTTTCTATGTCTGGCATCGCCGTGCTCGCTTTGTGCTTTTTGGTACAGAGTTTCTCTCAGGAGAAAGAGGAAATGGTGCGCTCACAAAGAGCACTGGAACTACAAGCTGACATTTTTTCACAGAAGAGCGGAGAGATATTTAAAGATTTTTACTTCGATGTTCAAAGGCTATCGGCTAGCAGCATCTTTCTGACTGAAAGCAAAGAGCAAGTGAGCAACTTGCTCAATCAATTTGTTTTGAATAATAAAAAATATGATGCAGCATTATTTGTAGATGGACTTGGACGTTTTCAGGCTGCTAATGGAATTTCGTTTGAAGGAAGGCCACTGCAAATCAAAAATCTTGAAGGCCGAACTTATTCAGATTCAGTTTGGTTTCAAAAAGCGATCAAGGGTGAGTTTTCCGAAAGTCCAGCTCAAGGATTGACAGGGAGCTTTGTCGAGGATGTTAACATTGATTCAATTTCCTCGGCTTTGTACGGGACAACTCAACACGGTCTAGGCTTTTCCCGTGCTGTATATGGGCTCAATGGCTCTATTTTGGGAGTACTAACTCTGCGAGCTTCAATGCGGCCATTCACTGACGAACTCAGTCGTCAGTTACAGACGCTTCAAGCACAGAATTATCTAACTTCTCATCTCTACCTGATCAATTCGTCTGGTCTCGTATTGTCAGAGGCTGCTTCTCCTGAGCGTTTTGCTAGGATCACAGCTGGCAGTAATGCGGATCGAATTTTGCGCTGGAATGTTTCAACACAGCAAGGACAGCAGGCTGCAAGTGATTCAGTGCGAGGTCGGTCTGGGTTTATATTTGAAGCAGATCGTCTTGATAAAAATACACGAGCGTGGAGCTTTCAGCCCATCAAAAACAACGGATTTCTGGAAGATCTGAAATGGTCCGTGATTGTCTCTGCAGAGGCAAGCGACATGGCATCGGACATTTTGGCCCAGCGACTTTGGTTGGGTGCAGCATTTATAGTGACTGCTTTATCCATCGGGCTTATCACTTATGGATTTTCAAGAACACTTTCCAAACAGATTGCAGATACTTTGTTGAGGGTGAAAGAGGAAGGGCGGAGTCTTTCTGATTTTTGTGAGAATTTCAGTGGTGAATTGCGCAGGGCGGGGTCTGACTCCGTTGAGCGAAATTTGTTCATACGTTCAGCGGCAGCTGAAGTTGATAGTCTGTCTGTCTTGAAGGATGAAAGTCTTGGGTTTGTCTCACAGAGTAGAGAACATGTCAGGTCGCTTGCCGACAGGTCAACGCAAAGTGAGCAGGCAGTTCAGCGTGTTTCTATTGAAATTGCGCTCGCTCAAAGAGCCAATGAAAAAATCTCACAGCTGGAGAGTTCATTGGCTGAAGCATCGAGGAAAGTTGCTCAACTAAATGAGATCGTCTTTAAGGCGAAGCTTATAAGCTACAATGCCAATATTGAGTCCTCTAAAGCTGGAATACATGGGCGCGGATTTGTTTTGGTAGCCCAAGAGCTCGAAAGTTTGGTTGACGGGACCGACGTGATTCTCAAAGAAATTCTGACCGAATTGTCCGAGGGTAAAACGGTGTTAGCCGAGGGTGCGGTGGCTATTCGTAGAAGTCTCTCCGACTCTACTTTACTCATCGAGGATATCGTGAGCAAGATGGCTGACGCCAAGCGTGAGTTTGATGCACTTGCGGAGGGGCTTGATGTGGCTCATACAGCGATGGAAACTAAAATTCCATCAGTGACTGGCGTGAGGGACACTCTTCGCGCTGTGGAGGAGAGTCTTATTCACTCGCAAGCACTGATGACAGACTTTGGAAAAGTGATTCATTCAATCAACGAAACAGGGGTTAGAATTGATGACCTGTCACAAGCTTTGTCGGTGTCGATAAAAGGTGGCAGGGTCAGACAGCGAAGCCGTCGTGTCGGTCAACCGAGTGGCAGTGGTGCCACACTATCTGGCAGAGCTAGTGAGTTAGACTCAGAACTTGTGAGATCAGACGTTGTTGATAGGTTGGCGCAGAAGATGAGACCCCGCTTGGTTGTTGAGGCCGAAGCAGAAGAACTCGATGTGAATACCGAGCCTCGTGACAGCAAAGACTTAAGAGCAGGTTAGTCAGTCCCCTCATTATAAAATCGAGGTCAACCGTGTTGAGTGTTTTCTCTCTCGTCCTCTGTTCACTTGTCACAATATCCATTGTGGCTTGTAAGAGTAGAGAATTTGGTGACTCGAATAGCGAATCGAATTCACTAATGAATCCCCACAAGCTTCCTGAAAAAGGGCCTTGGTTCGAGGGGTGGTACATGAGAATCACTCCCGTTTCGGGAACAGACAGATCACTCGGTGCAATCGTTGGAAGTTATCTGCCGGAGGACTCCGAACGGATTGCTGCAGAGGAGGCAGGCCTCTCAGGTTATGCAGCGCTTCTTGATGGCGGTCCAATTGGTTCAAGATTGACCTCGTATGAGTCCTTTCCTTCCGATGTCCGGCATTACTTGAATCGAGAAGAAATCGTCAATCGTGACCCTATGCCTTCGGATCGTGCCTCATATCGTTGGAAGTCTATGGCAGTGGGTGAGTTTACTTCTGAAAATATTCATCTCAATTTTAAGGATAACATCTGGATTAAGGCACGATGGACTGACGTAGTTCCTTGGGGAACGAGTGGACTTGGCCCTGAAGGAATTGTGAGCTTGTTTCGCGCGTTTCCGCTGCATTGGTTTGTATACTCGCTGGGGTCACCTGTCGAGTTTGAAGCCCAAATACCTGATGTGGTAGACACTGCAAAACGCACGAAAGTTGTGGGTCGAGGTTATGCGCATCTTGAAAAAAACTGGGGAGTATCCTTTCCAGATTCCTATGTATGGATGCAAGCACAACGAGTGGAATCTGGAAAGACAATCGCTCTTGCAGGAGGTCATCCTTTCAACATAGCTGGACTAAAGCCGGAGGCTTGGCTCGTTGGCTATCGCAGTGAACTTTATAATTACAATTTTGGGCCACAGAACATTGGGACAGTATTTTCTAGTCAGGTAGATGCTTGCGAAGGAAAGTTTAAATTAGTGTCAGCACACCTTGACCGCAAATTGGTTGTGGAAGCACAGGCAAGGCGTGATTCATTCGGTGGTATCTCTATTCCAAAAAGGTCCGGATTTGAGTCCAACGGCTCCGAACAGTCTTTTCAGACTCAAATAGTCACGAGGCTCTATGAAGTTATGCCCTTCGGACTTGGCGGTGGAACTGAGCGACTCCTTGAGCAGACCATTTTCAAAACGGGTGCAGTTGAGTTTGGTGGTTCATTCAAATGTTCGGATTAGAACTTAGAATTAAAGTGACTCGCAGTTGTCTCCGGAGCAAGCCCAATCGATAAATCTGTCGTCGCGTTGTGACATGTTGTCTGTTCCGATTCCGGAGAAATCAATCACCTTCGGCAGTGACAAAAGGCGCTTGTGGTATTCCTTTTCGCTGATTGAAGTGAATGGTGCTTGAAGATATGTACCACCATTGTCAGGAAGCAAGCTGATACCACTGAAGTTGTGTTTGTTACGGAGCATCCAGTTGAAAATGCCGTCATGTTCGCTTGGCTTATAAGTGACCGTAACGCTCACATTGTGGGGATTCGGACCTTGTCGGTGTGTGGGCATGATCCAATTCTGGTTGATGAATTTGCATCTATCGAGCAGTTCAGTGGCGCTTTCCCCTGTGCGTGTGATTGAGCCTTTTTGTTCGATAGGTAGATTGACGACTATTCCACCCTCTTGAGTTAGGTCTTTTTCCAGGAGTTCACAGCTGCCGGGCTCACTCAGGTCAAAATGCTTAAGTAGGTATTTTGCAATAGCTGAATCTCGGTCGATGCGAACGCGCCTAATGTAATGTGTATCATGTGCGGCATGAACTCCGGAAGTCACTCCCAGCTCTGCTGATTCCGTTCCAGAAGGCTTAATTGTGCCAATACGTGCGGCTGGTGCTAGGCTGAGCTGTGATGAGAATTTTTCATCGACTTCAAGACTGAGTGATGCAGCTTTTGACAAAAGATGATCTTGAGAAATGAAGTCCCAGGCCATCGCCAAGCCTGTGAAACTCACGCCAAGCAGCGCCTCTTTTTCACAATCTAGCTGCCACTGCCTTGAAATGTATCGAAATGATGAATAACTCTTCTGCAAAACACCTATCAGGGTGGCAGCTTGCACTGCGAAAAAAAATTCCTGTTGATTTCGGCAGGCAGGAATATTCACTGAAGTTAAGTTGCAGAATGCCTTTAGAGCTACCTCATGGCATGGATTGTAAAACCAGTTCTGATCATTCATGAGACTAATTCCGGGTTCTCCAGTTTGACTGGCGAAGCAGGCGTCAAGAATTGATCTGAGCTTTGAATCAAAATGTGTATCAGCTCTGTTAAGGCGCGCACTGATGTTCGTCCTAGCTCGCCATGGAAATGTGTCCCACCATTGGCCTGATTTGTACGTGAGCATTTGCTCACTTTCCGCGTCAAAAAGGCAAATAAGAGCAGCCCTACGCACTCCTCCCACGACAACCGCTTCGGCTAACATGCATACAATATCTGCACATTCATAATCCAAAAGTTGTCGTCCTATTGCAGGTACTAGCACAGTGCGAATTCGCTCATGTGCGAGTTTCAATGCTTCGGGTCCACTCGCGGTACCGCCTGTGGACAAAGGTGTTCCGCGTGTTCGAATACAAGTGTAATTAAATCTCACCTTCGGGTTGAGAACGATAGCTCGGATACTGTCAGCCCAAGACTCTTTAGAGTCCTCGACGATAAACTCTTGGTCGTGTCCCGGAGCAACTTTTGGAAGGCAGGAGATAAAAGTTTTTTCAACTGAAAAGCCCTGCCCTGTTCCGCACATGAGTATGTACATGAAGTCGGCAAATTTTTGGACTGAGTCGAGCGCCTGTCCAGCGCAATTGAACATTCTGACGTTCTCTCGCAAAATTGGCTCGCCTGCGAACTGAAATGATCTCATACTCGGTCGGACGTGACCCGAATAGACCCATCGGAATGCGGACCTAATTGAGTCGGCAAATTTCGGAAAGCGATCCATATGCATTGCCTCAACGCGTGCAATGGTTTCGTGGCGTGTTTCTTTTCTTCCGCTCGTCGTGGTCAAGGGGTACGTTCGATAAAAGACGAGCTCAGAAAGAATTTTCGTTCCCAGATCCATGTTTCTTGTTCTCCGTGTCGTTAAACAGCGTCTTCACTGGCGTTGGGTTCGATTTGCTTAACCGAGTGCCTCCCGTTCCAGTGTGCTGAGCTTGCTTGTGGTCCTTTTTCGCCGAGTTCCTCGTTGAATCTGAGAATATCTCCAGTTTTGAGTTTATCAAAATTTCCTGTGACAAGGCTATTTCTATGCAAGTATATTTCGCGTCCATCGGAAGTCTCGATAATTCCAAAATCGTCAATGTGAGATATTTTCTTAAGTACCCCTGTAGGTAATGCGGCTGGAATGTGGTGATCTATGCGCAACTTTGCCTTGTGTCGAGTGAGTCTCCGACGCACTGCTGTAAATGCATCGCGAATTGCAACAGACACTTGCTCATGTGCAACATTGACCCCAGCGTCGCGGGTCGAAACGACTTCGGCCTGAGGAACTGCAATATCAATTCTTACGTTGAATAGATTCCCGCGCAGTCTATGTTTGTGGGGAGCTTCAACGGTGATTCTGCATGCTGTGATGTTGTTAAACGATGACTCGAGTTTTCGCACATGTTTGTGCACTAAGACTTCCACTGCAGGTGATGGTTCCATGTCACGGAAGGAAATTTCAGTATAGATTGCCATAATTATTTCTTTCCTTTCGTTTCGAGTTCTAGTTACGGAATAATTCTAAGTTTAGTCATATTGTAGTTGCTGTCGGGCTGGTCATCGACACAGCTTTTATT
>JBEAPS010000153.1:0-14135 GCA_041164285.1 Pseudomonadota bacterium | reverse complement strand
AATGTTTGCCAAATCGCTTGCCGTCAGGCCTTTGCGTCGCATACCTACAACGTTGAGACCCCGAAGTGTTGCTCGATCACCCTGAGCTACACAAAAGTTGGGGACATCCTGAACGACAATGGAGCCCGCGGCAACCATAGCCATATCCCCAATCCGGCAGAATTGATGTATTCCTGAGATTCCACCAATCACAGCACCATTATGAACTTCAACATGACCGGACAATTGTACCGAATTTGCAAAAATGTTGTCATTGCCAACAATGCAATCATGAGCGACGTGCGTATAAGCCATAAACAGATTGTTGCTTCCAACCACCGTTTGACCGCCGCCTTGGACTGTCCCGGGTTGAAGAGTCGCACACTCGCGAATTTTGTTTCTATCACCAATCGTTAAAATGGTTGGCTCGCCATTGTATTTGAGATCTTGTGGAACAGTTCCAACGCTTGCAAAGGGAAATATTTCATTCTGCGCACCAATGGTCGTATGCCCATCTATGACAACGTGAGAAATAAGCTTCGTGCCTCGACCAATTTTCACATGAGAGCCAACGGTGCAAAAAGGACCAACAACAACCTCAGAGTCGAGCTCAGCGCCCGGATGCACAATAGCTGTTGGGTGGATGTTTGTGTTCTGACTCACGGCTCTGTTCCTCGCACAATTTGAATTCAAAAAAGATCAGGCTTTGGGTGCTTTTGCGAGCACGGCTGAGAACTGAGCTTCAGCAACAACTTCTCCGTCAACTTTTGCCACGCCATTGAACCACACAAATGGCCCCCGATGGCGAATGTAATGCGCATGATAGTGAATGACATCACCCGGAATGACGGGTCGACGAAATTTCACTTCATTGACGCCCGTGAGCATACATTTTTTTTCAACATTCTGACCTTCACGCTCGAAATTAGCAAAACACATTGCGGCAGCTGTTTGAGCGAGTCCTTCGATCAAATACACACCAGGAACAATAGGCTGCCCTGGAAAATGACCTGCAAGATAAGGCTCACCTGCAGTGACACATTTAATCGCATGAACTTCAAGTGATTCAAAATCAATAGATACCACTTTATCCACCAAGAGTAGTGGCGGTCTATGCGGCAACAGCTCACACACCTTTTGATAATCAAATAGTGGCTTAGTATTTTCCATTTTATTTCATTCCCCCGCTTCCGGTTCATTTCACCAATTTATTTTAGTCGTCTTTGGATACCTTGGTGTTCAGTTTCTGGGCAACAATTTTGTTGAAGACGGCATCCCTTTTTAGCTGTTCTCTGTTTGGTCGCGCAGGAAAACCCGAATACACACCGGCTTCAGTCAAGTTCCTTGTGACTCCGGACTTCGCAAGTGCGGTGACGTGATCGCAAATGCTCACATGCCCCACCACTCCAACCTGACCAGCAAGAGTCACTCTGTCACCAATCTTGACAGATCCTGCCACGCCAGTACCAGCTGCAAAAAAGCAAGCACGGCCAACGGTCACATTATGTCCAACTTGAACAAGAGAATCGATTTTAGTTTGTTCTCCAATTTGGGTGTCGAGAATAGCTCCTCGATCAACAGACGCATTGCTTCCTATTTCAACGTCGTTACCCAACACGACTCGACCGGTTTGTGGAATTTTTACGTTTTCCATTCCGTCTGGAGCGAATCCAAAGCCATCACCGCCGACGACAGCACCAGGATTGAGAATGCATCTATCGCCAAGCCGACATCCCTCACGGATGACTGCGTTGGGATATACGATACAGTCTTCGCCCACCTCCGCCGCAGGCCCAATGAAAGCTCCCGCATATATGACACTTCGAGCACCAATACGGGCACCAGGTCCAACATAAACGAATGGATAAAGGATTGCGCTTGGATCAATAACAGCGGTCATATCAACGTAGGACTGGGACGATCGCCCATGAGCTTCGATTGCGGGTTCGAAAAAAAACTGCGCAATTCGAGCAAAGACTGCATAGGGATTTTTGCAGACCAACAGCACAGGGGCTGACTCAGTATCTGTGCGCTGAGCGAACGCATGCGCGAGCTCCCCCGAGTCTTGAGTACTGCAGACCAGTGCTCCGGCGCGGGTCTCGAGAGCTTCAGAAAGATATTTCGAGTTATTCAGGAAGGAGATCTGCCACGAGTCAGCAGCAGAGAGAGTCGACACGCCCACATAGCTTTTCTGCTTTTGTGCGTTCGTGATTCCTGGTGCCGCACAGCCAAACCTCTCGACAACCTGATCGAGAGTCAGGCTTTTCATTTTTTGACCTTGTGACGCTGATTGTAGAGAGTGACTATATCTGCAGTGATGTCTGATCCACGGGCAACGTAGAGAACTGCACCAGCGCCTTTTTCAAAAACTAAATCGAATGAGTTTTTCTTTGCATACTCTTGAACAAGTTCAGACAAATTTTGAAAAATTTTCTGAGTTTCCTGCATTTCTTTCTGACGAACCTCTTGCTCCAATGCCATTTGCGAGCGCTGGAAAGCCATAAGCTTAGCCTGCAGGTCACGAGTTTTGGCGGACTTATCGCTCTCACTCAGTACACTGCGCTTGGCCTCAAAGTCATCTTCTAGCTTTCTGAGCTCAGCTTGCTGTGCGAGTAGCTCAGTCTTGCGAGAATCGAGTTCTTTTTCAATTTTTGCCTTTGCAGCCTTTCCTTCCTCGGTTTGGAGAATGGCTACCTGAAAGTCAATCAGCGCAACTCGGGTTGCATTCACTCCAGGCTTTGCAGCTTGGGCTGGCGCGGCCTCGACACCTTGGGACATTGACACTGAAAACAAAGCAGCCAACGCGACAGCACTGTAAAAACCCTGAGCCACACGTGATAAAAATGAACCAGCCAACATCGGAACCTCCGAAAATCACTCTTTTAAACCAAAATCATCTCGTCAAGCTCGAGACATTATCATTTCCAACGGAAAAGATGAACTCCTGCTCACCCAGCTTGCCTTGCTCAACCGGCCAAGCCCATTCAAAGCGAAAAGGTGCAATGGGAGTTTGCCAGCGTAAGCCAAAACCAACGTCATGCTTAAAGCTTTCCAAGCTCAGAGCCTCGTTGTCATCAAAGACCGCACCTGTCTCCCAGAAACTCACCAAACGCAGATTTGCTTCCGGGATAAGTGGAACAAAGTATTCACCTGCCCCATAAACGCGCCTATTACCCCCAATCACAATGCGATCAACCGAGCCTGCAAATGGACCGTTGAGGACCTCAACGCGTGGCCCGATGACTTTGTTGTCCTGACTGTACGCTTTCATATTGTAAAGTGTTCCCAAATTGAGCCGCTCCCAATAAGGAATGGGCTTGCCACCGAGTGGATAGACAATGGTGGGCTCAAGGACAAACCTAAAGTTGGTTTTGAAGTCTTCACCAAAAATGACAGGCACGAAATAATTTGCTGCAAACTCAGCAGTACCAAACTGATTTTCACCTGCAATACCTTTTACTGCAAACACATTAGATGCAGAAAATGAAAAGCCATCTGTGGGCATCAAGAAATTATCAGTTTTGTCGAAGTTCAAGCTGACACTGAGCTTTTCTGTCGTCCCCTGCTTGGTGAATAGTCGGCCAATGGGTGTGACGTTGTTACGTGTCACGGTGTCTAGAGAATAACCCCCACTCACCCTCAAGTCTTCTACGAGCTCTCTACCAATACTCAAACCACCACGTAGAGTTTTAGAAAAACGTTCCGGCTCAATCGAAATTGGGCGCGAGAGTTCATAGTCGAGATTTCCAAAGCCTGTGACACTCCAAGGACCGTCGTTCCAGCTCGGTTCAGTCATACTTATGTTCAGACTATAGCTCCCTGTGGGAGAGTAGTTTGCTGAAATATTCGCATTCCACCCTTTGCCCAACAGATTGGCTTCCGAGTAAGAGCCCTGCGCAAAGAAATTAATAGAACGGGTATCCTGCGACGGCGATGCTCCGAACGACGCGCTCAATGTCCCAGTAGATTTCTCCTTTACCTTGATTCTCAGATTCATCAAATTATTTCTGAGATCAGGCTCACGAGACAACTGAACTTCCTGAAAATACCCAAGTCTCTCAATAGCAGCCTTGCTCTTCTCGAGGCGAGTTGCATGAAAGAGGTCACCTTCGGCAACTTTTATATTTCTGCGAATCACATTGTCGCGCGTCTTGGCATTTCCCTCAATTATGATGCTGCCGAAGTAAACCTTGGAGCCTTTATCAACGACAAATTCAATATCAATTTTCTTGGTCTCTTTGTTGGCAAATGTTTTGGGAAGCACATCCACAAATGCAAATCCATGATCGCCATAGAGGTCAGTGAGCATTTGCAAATCAGACTGAAATTGAGAAATACGGAACCACTTTCCGTTTTTCATTTTCATCTTTTCAAGAATATCAGCTGAGGTGTAGATGGGTTCACCGCGTTCATTGAATAGAACGTCTTCAGGATCTTTAGGAGTGAGCTTCACCTCACCTACTTGATAGCGTTCGCCCTCTTCAATATTAAAGCTGACATCAACCGTTTGACGAGCAATATCGAGCCTCGACTGAGGAGTAGCGACGGAGGCTTCAGCATATCCGCTATCCCTATAAAGGTATGACAAAAACTCTTTGTCACGATTAACAAACTCGTCTTTGAAAGCGCCTGCGCTCGTCAACCAAGAAGACCAGCGCTTTTCACGAGTGGCCATATTTGATTTGAGTTCTGAGTCACCAAAAAATGAGTTACCGATGAGATTAACATGGGACACCCAAACAGGATTGTTTTCGACAACCCGAAAGACCAAACTAACCTCACCGGTTTCCGGCACCGGCTCCGCGTCAAATGACGCGCGCGCTAAGTAGTAGCCTTTTTCGACGTACATTTGCTCAATGAGGCGCAGGTCAGCCGTGATACGTCGTTCATCCAAAATGGTAAACTTTTTGACCTGCAGTTTATCAGAGATGGACGATGAAGAAACTGCATCGAATCCTTCAAACTTAATCTCACGGATGCTTGGCTTTTCTTCAACAATGACTTTGACAATCAGACCATTTGGCTGGACTTTTGAATCAAACCTGACGTCACGAAAATATCCGCTGTTAAAAATAGCTCGGATATCGTCACTGACAGTAGGAAGATCGAGCTCGGCACCCACCTTTGTATCCATTAATCCAAGAATGGCATCTTTGTGGACAGCTTTGTTACCTTCAATAAGAATTTCAACGATTTTGCTACCCTGACTTTGTTCAGAGGCAAACGCAGAAAAGCGTTGCAAGTCAATTGCCGCGGTAAAAACAAGCATACAAGTCAAAACGATTAAGGTGGGCTGAATCGGCCAGAACCTTTTCGACATAGTTCGGATACCCTTCTCTAAATAGGCAAGCGCGCAGAATATTTCCCATCAGAAGAAAATTTGCAAATTTAAGAGGGGCTTATTCTCGTCTTTTGTCTGAGACAATTTCGCCATCGCGCATTTCAAGTCGGCGAGGCAAAGATTGTGCGAAGTCCTGATTGTGGGTGACGACTATGAGGGTTGTTCGCAGTTCACGATTGATTTCGGCGAAGAGAGAATGAATGTTAGCTGCATTTTTACTATCTAAGTTGCCCGAGGGCTCATCCGCAAGCAAAAGGACAGGCTCATTGATAAGTGCTCTTGCAATGGCAACTCTTTGCTGTTCACCACCACTGAGCTGCCCAGGGAAATGTTGCTGCCTTTTACCCAGTCCAACCCGCTCGAGAAGCGCTTGAGCTCTCTTTCGTACCTCCCCCTCCGAAAACCCAGCTATGAGACCCGGCATCACAACATTTTCAAGTGCACTAAATTCTGGCAAAAGATTGTTGTGCTGAAAAACAAAGCCAACGTGCCTATTGCGGAATGCGCTGACTTGAAGGTCACTTCCTACGAATGGATCGAGCCCACCGATCACAACTTGGCCGGAGGTCGGAGAGTCGAGCGCACCAAGAATGTGAAGAAGGGTGCTTTTACCCGATCCACTCTCACCCACAATGGCTACGCTCTCACCAGCTTCAATTTGAAAACTGACACCCGAGAGGGCCATCAGTTCAATTTCTCCCATGGTGTATTTTTTTTTCAGTTCATGCACAGAAACGGCAATTTTTTGCAACTTATTGTCCAATGCTTGGGTTGTTTGTGCACCCCGTTTTTCGCTCGATTGCTCAGACAGCATGTCAAATCCTTCCATTCAAAATACGCTCAACCCGCTCTGTCAGAGAGCGTTTCGACAGGATCGATCCGCATAACTTCAACAGCTGGCCAAACCGCAGCCACAACAGACAACACAACGCTCGTCACTCCGACTGTCGCAAGATCGACCCACGAAATCAGAACTGGAAGCCCCCGCCCGGGGTACGCGTCCTCAAAAAGAGACAATGGTACTTTTGAAATCACTTGAAGGAGTAGCAGTCCGAGTGAGATGCCAAATATGACGCCCACAATTCCGACACTCCCACCTTTACATAAATACAGCAGTCCGAGATCACGGCGTCGCAACCCAATCGAGCGAAGAATTGCCATTTCCCGAGCTTTTCGACGAACCGCAAGCACAAGTGTAATGGTTATACTGAAGCAACCCACCAGTATGACCATATACAGCACAAACGACATACCCCATCTTTCAAGTTTCAATGCTTTCATCAAAGCCTTATTAGATTCAGTCCATGGTTGTGCACGTAATCCGCGTCTCTCAAGACTTTTGTTCATTTCCTGCGCTACGTCCTGAGCCTCGATTGGGTTTTGCAGGGCGACTTGAATTCCTGACCACTCACCAGGTGAATCTAAAAACCTTTGGACTAGGGGAAGATCTGCGAAAATAACTTTGCTGTCATGCGTGAGAGAGCCAGTATGAAAGGATCCAATCACCACAGCCGGTTGCTGCGCTGGCGCGAATCCACCGAGGCCTTCATCAGGTTGGGTTGAGATAATAGTAACCCTATCGCCGTTCTCAATATCAAGATTGTTGAGCATTTTTTTTCCAGCAAATATCGCAGGAAATGAACCTCTTTGTTCGAGGTCGCTCTCGTCTTGACTTTCGCTAAACGGGGCGACCTCAATTCCTAATTGCTTAAAACTATCGTCCATGCCTGTGAAATATTGAGAGAACTGCATCACATTTTCAGCAGATTCAGACGCAACCCCAACCATAATTGCAGTTATTGGTTTTCGATTGGATTGCAGAATGACGTCCGTTTTCAAAAAGGGAGAGACCCCAATGATACTCTGAGAAGACTTTGCAACTTCTCGCAATAGTTCTTCATCCGCTGGAATTCTGCCAAACCCCTTATTCACTACGACTTCGATATGGGGTTCCACCCGCAGCAAACGCTTTTTGAGCCCATCAACGAACCCACCCATAACACTCAATACGACAGTAAACGCACATACGCCGACTGCGATTCCAATAATGGGAAGAACTAGCCCAACTGGGGACTGACTGCGCTTCCTTCTGCTCGTCCACGAAGAGAGCAGATAGCGTTTTAACAAAAAAAGGACAGCATTTAGCCCAGTGGGGAACGCTTGATTACCATCAGACACTTGAATCGCCCTTGATAAGGATGTCTATTCCTCTGACCAACGCTTGCGCTGAGGCAAAAATGTCGGACGGAGTGGCGTCATCGTACATGTAGGCGGGCGCAGACGCCATGAGGTGCTCACGATCAATACAGGCTTCGCCTGGACGAGTCGGACTGTGCATAGCTCCCCAGGATTCAATGCACCTGACAGCATCAGTTGCGTCGCCGCTTCCAAGAGTCAGCTTGACACCACATATCCCTGCCTCCCGCGCCAGCAAAGCCAAAACCACTGGGGCGATGCACAATGCCGCGGCAACCTTACGTTCCTGTAAAAAGGGGAGCAGGGCTGTGCGAACATCATCGTACAACCTTGCTTCCGCTCCTAAGAATGCAAAGTCGCACAAATTTTTAGCAACACCAAAGCCACCAGCGAGTGCCAATACATCAAAGTCAGCAGCTTTCAGGGCACTCAGCGGTTTTACCTGACCTCGTGCAATTCTTGCGGCCTCCACCAACTGAGTGCGACATTCCTGAGCAACTTCTGCACCAGACAGGTGGTTTACAACATGGTGTAATGGACGCTCTGAAGCAAAGCATTGCACTGAATAGCCTTGCCTGCTCAACTCAATAAGGAGAGAAACCGCTTCAGTGATTTCCGCTCCATCTTTTGCGCCACATCCCGCAAGGACAAGAGCTACTTTGTGAGGTTTTGATTTAACTTGAGTGGATGACATCATTGGCAGTTCTCCTTCTTTCCAGCAATGCGCACAAACGCCCGACGATATCGCTCACACGCTCTTCCTAAACCCCAGAGCAAAGGTTATAGACTCAGGCCAATGAAGTCAGCAAGAGGTTGAGCACAATGCCCTTTCGTTCACTTACAACTCTGCACTGGAATTGCTCCACTCGCAAAGAGTCGATCACCTCACGAGGTGCAAAGCTTTTTGGTGTGAGTGAGGAACAGTTTACAAATTGGCGCTGGCAAATGAAAAACCAAATTGCCTCGGCAGATGAAGCAGAGAAAATTCTCAAACTTTCACCCTCTGAATCTGATGCGTTTATAAAACTTAGGGAAGTTTTTGATGCTGGTGTGACACCCTATTATCTGGCGTTAATGAACACAGATGATGAATTTTGCCCAGTCCGATTGCAAGCCGTGCCACGAATCGAAGAAATACAGGATCGCATCGGAGTTGCCGATCCTCTGCAAGAGGTTGGAAACTCGCCTGTTAAAGAAGTTGTTCATGTCTACAAGGACCGCGTTGCATTTTGTGTTGCACAACTCTGTCCTGTTTACTGCAGATATTGTTTCAGAAAAAGGCGTGATGCAGAAGTTGGATTGCATTTCAATCCTAAAATCGTCGACAAGGGAATTGAGTACATTGCCGGAAATCCAAACATCAGAGACGTGCTCATTACTGGTGGCGACCCCCTCATTGCTCAGGATGCGACGCTTGAGAATCTGCTGACCAGACTCAGAGACATTCCACACGTTCAGATTCTTCGGATCGGTACTCGCGTTCCTGTCACGCTCCCCTATCGCATTACGGAAGAGCTGGCGGACATGCTAGCTCGGTTTCACCCCCTGTGGCTCAACACTCATTTCAACTGCCCGGAAGAACTCACTCCTGAAGCTGCAGCTGCAATTGACACTCTTCTGAGCCGTGGAATTCCTGTTGGTAATCAGAGCGTACTTCTCTCAGGCGTCAATGACACGAACGAGCGCCTCAAACAACTTCTTGAAGGTCTCGTTCAGATGCGCGTCAGGCCATACTATCTCTACCAAGCACAAACTGTTGAGGGCACAGCGCACTTGCGAGTCCCAATTGAAAAAGGGCTTGATTTAATGAGGAGCCTGCGAGGTAACACAACCGGCTTTGCTATTCCACAATATGTGCTCGACACACCAACAGGAAAAATCCCACTCTCTCCTAATCAGATTGTAGGACGGGACAATGATGAAGTTGTGTTAATGGATTTAAAGAAATCCCACTGGCGAGAAACCAACCCGCTAGGAAACTACACCCCAACAATCCCAATCCCAAACCTGACAAACACCTGAGGCCAAATGGAACAAATAGTTACGGCGCAATCAAGCTGCGAGGTTTCGAGGGGCGATCCTTCAACACTCGTTTGAAATATTTTGAACTCACATTCTTATAGAAATTTCGAAGAAACTCTCTGTAATTGGCCTTCATACCTGCTAGTTCAAGTTCACTCATAAGGTAGACCAGCGTCCGCATACGGACAATGAAATCTTGCTGTCTGTCAACCAAAAGATCTGCTGTCCGCTTACCATTAAGAAGCGCTTTTGAAGTATCGAACACCCCCCAGACAAAAAGCCAGTGAGTGCGATCCGGATTTTCACGCACCCGCACCCTAAACTGAAGAAATTCGTCTGCACCCAGTTGAGCTTCTTTAGAAAACATCCCAATGAAAATCTGCCATTCCTTTTCGAATGGTTTGTATGCTTGCATGACCGAAGAATAGGCATTGAAAAAATGCAGCAAATCCGCATGAGACGTGCCTCTTGGCAAAGGCAAATTTAAGCGCGTGGAACGCGGCAACGCAGGAGGCAAATTTGCCTTCTCAATACCCACTGGCTGTTTTGCAACGTTCTCAACGGGAGGCTGCTCAACACTCTCACCTTGAGGCTGCTCAACGCTCTCACCTTGAGGCTGCTCAACGCTCTCACCTTGAGGCTGCTCAACGCTCTCAACGGGAACATTATTGGTCGCTTGAGCCGGTGCATTTTGTTGTTTGCGCAAAATTTCATTGAGAACTTTTTCTTTGTCTTTCTGAATTGTCGAAGTGCAAGAAATGAGCACAGCGCCAGCAATCACAAGACATAAAAATCTCACAACTCCACCCCAAGCCCATTGGTTCAATTTCATTGAGCTACCGCCGTAGCATCTTGAACAGTTAGCCCCATCGAAACCTGCAAACCCACGCGGCTTCGCAGTTGGAGCGGCCAAGCACCTTGCAGAGCATAGAAGATTTCACTTCTGACAAATTGGCTCCAATCCATACCTGCAGACAAACGTAAGCCTAAACCGGGCACACTTAAGGAGGTCCGACTGTAGGTATCAGACCGCAAGTTCATTCTTCCGAAACTTTGCGACTCAGCTGTAATAATTCGCACAGGCAGATAGGAGGTTGTGAGGGAATAGTAACTCTGCCAGCGAGAGGTGGGAACCTCAGGAATACGAACAAAGTTCGCAAAACCTCCGAACTCACATGAGGAAAAATCCGCATACCCCTGACCTCGAATGGGTGATTCTGTGAGCTCCGCAAATTGACCACCGTTGAAAAAAACGACTGCTGGTCCGAATCCAAGACGGAAGCCTTTCCACCGCCAATCACTCCGAGTGACTTCTATGTTAAGACCAAATGAGCCATCAGACACAGTCGAAGTGTTTTTGGGAGACTTGACTGCGTTCCAGCGTGCTAAATCGATACCAAACCAATAGTGCGTATTTTGATTTACACTCTGATTTAATTTGCTAATTTCATTAAGAAATGCATCCGTAGAAGACCTGACTTGAGTCGAGTTTTCAGCTGTGCCGCCTTTTTTCTCTGACAACACACTCGGCTGCACTATTCCAGAGCGCATCAGCCGCTGCTGCCTCTCATCATCACTTTCGCGACGCCACTCAACCGTGGGTGGTGGTACGTCTTGGATTGATTGCGGCACTGAAGTGCACCTCCGAAAGGCGATTTTAGCATATCGAGCTATAGACAACGAATTTCTGCACTTCGACAAAAATCAGACATGAGGGTGAATACAACAATTGAGCCTTTGCTCGGTTCTGACGCAGAATACTGAAGAGCCTAGAATTGAGGACTGTGCCACGTGACCGTTATGCTCTCACCTGAAATCACAGCTAACGAAATACAATTTCTGACCACGGTTGTGTTCGGAGTGTTGGCCTACGCGGCGGTCATTGCAATTCTAGTGGGCCGAGAGCACGTCAAAACACGTGACAGCAGAGGTGCCTCTCAAAGGGGACAGGAAAGCCAAAAATTATGGCTCGACACTTCTTCTTCTTCAAAACGCTATCCACTCTCATCCGTATTTCAATATGGTTGCATTTATTATCTCTCTGCATTTCGAAGCGAATGCCTTCTCCAAAGGGTACTACCCAGTCTCCATTCGCTTGCTTCTCCGATGAACTGCGTATCGCGCTCCCGAGGAGACACGGATAAGATGATTCACCCTCTGATAAAAAGGATCGAATCACGCCTCAGACGATCGCAAATGAGACCTCGGCCACGGCTCGTAGTAGATAAGGCGAATCCTCCCTTTCCACTCTATTCTTCAGCAATTTCTGAGCAAGATGTTTCGGCTAACGTGCTTGAGTTTCTCGACTCAAGCATCGAACTTTCCGTTTCGTGTGACACTCAAATTCATTTTGCCCTTGAGTGCCTACCAGACGGAGTAAAAGTATCTGCATTATGGAATAAGAACGACCTTATAGCGGATGCAACATCACAAATTGACTTGCACACCGATATGAGGCTCACATTTCAGGGCGATATCATTAGATGGGAATATCATATATACTTCTGCCCACAGTTCGAAAATCCATCAGAGGATTTTGAAGCAATCGAAGCAAAATCGGCTTAATTTCTGCATGCACTATTTCTTTTTCGACCTCTTGGACGTGCGTTCAATTCGAGGGCTCATGTTCTGATAAGTAAAAGGATTGTCTTTGAAGGGCGCCGTATCTGCCGAAGATGAATATATGCCCTTGTCGTATTTGGGCGACAACCATGGATAAACCTCGCCCTCAACATCCAAGGTGCCGTCACCTTCGCTGAGTTCCAACGGGACGGTCCGACGCGGCAGTGCTTCATCCCCTGAACTGCTCACGCACGCAGCACCAAGGAGGAGCGGAACTCCACACACAGCGAGAATTAGTGATGTTTTCATGAGTCTCTCCGTTCGGGCTCTGCTGCTGGAAAAGTCCAGCCTGCGATTTTTTCAAAGCAAGTACCGAGCCAACCCCTCAGGACTATGCTTTCGTACACATTTTTAGGATGTTGCAGAGGGGCAGGATTTAGTTGTACAGTTCGTGGACAGTAGTTGTATGAAAAATAGACAGCTGTATCGTAAAAGCAGGACGGTTTACCCGAATCAGGCATACTCTCCATCTTCCTCGACCGTTTTTGCTTTTGCCATACAAATCAAAATGAAAGTTTTAATTTCGGGCAGCAAATGAAGGAAGAAAACAAGCTAATTACCATTCAGGAACTCGCCCAAATTGTCGGTGTTTCTACATCAGCACTGAGAGCCTGGGAACGAAGATACGCAATTTTTTCGCCTCAGAGAACTAAAGGCGGACATCGGCTATACGGACAGGAAGACGTTAAGCTGTTTTGGTACATTTCCCATCTCCGCAGCCAAGGAAATGATTTAAAACAAATTGCCAACAGCGGCCGAGAAGCTCTCATTAAATCCGCAACTGAGTATTTCAACCTTTCCATGCCGAACAAAAAGTTTGAGAGTGAGGAAAGCGTCATTCACGAGAAGCGTGAGTTGCCCTCGCCATTTAGAAAAATACTTGATGATTTGAAAAACGACGAAATCGAGCATGCAATCAGAAATCTTGAACAAATATTTACCGTATCTGCAAATGCTTTGCGGTTTGCAGATTCGGCACTTGATCTCATGGTCGAAGTAGGAGAGGCATGGCACCGCGGTGAACTGACCGTGGTCGCTGAGCATGCTCTGACATCGCGACTCAAGCACATGCTGCTGGGATTATTTTATCTCAATTCAAACGAAACGACTCCGGGAGAGAACGTTCCCTTGGCACTCTGTGCGACTCTGCCCCATGAATTGCACGAGCTTGGGTTACTTAGAGTTGCGATTTATTTAAAACACTGGGGATACAATGTTGGGTATCTGGGCGCAAACACACCAATCTCGGACATAGAAGAATTTTGCGTCCGAAGACGCCCACAGATTGTTGTTGTCAGTTGCGCCTCGTCACTCAACATGACTTCGATGATCCACTCTCTTCAAAAACTTGCAGTGCTCGTAACTCCCTACGCCCCCGTCGTCGTGGGTGGTTCGGGCATTGCAACAATTGAGTCCGTACCATCTGAATTAGAAAATTTGATCTTCTTAAAGAATATAAATGATTTGGAAATCATTGCTCTCGAACTTAAGAAAAGTTCCAGTCAGAACACCAGAGATCGCTTAAACGCGCTGAAGTCTAATATTTCCTGACAAACTCAGGCACCACAAGACTTACTCTCAATTGAGTTTTACCAATCCGTACACAGTCGCTCGATTTCAGTAGACGGAGAGAATGAATCTGCTCCTCGTTTACGAAAGTACCGTTTGCAGATTTGAGGTCTTCAAGAGCCAGTCGTCCTTGTTGATTCACCAATAATCGCGCATGTTTTCTTGACAGCTCCTCATCTTGAATGAGAGTAACTATAGAAGTTGCCCGACCTAGAACGACCTCTGCAGAAGGAACAATCACCTCTTCACTGCGGCCATCGTGTGTGAGAATCTTCAATTTTATGTGCGCATCCTGAATACAGAGTTGAATTTCACGATCGAGCAAATCAATAATATTTTTTTGAGATGCATCAATATAGTTTGACGCAATTGACTGGATCCACTCATCGACAAGAGCATCAGGATC
>JBEAPS010000152.1:0-5702 GCA_041164285.1 Pseudomonadota bacterium | reverse complement strand
AGCGAGGGAATGGGACCCAGAGGTACGCTCATAAGTAACGCTATAAATGAAAAGCAACCCCAAGTACCAAGTATTCTGGCGATATAAGGACTTTTCTTTAGTTCTTGGGACATGATTCCCGATCTCCGGTGAAATTACTGTGGCGTGTCTTTAATTGCCAAATATTTTCACCGGAAATCGCTCAACTGTAAACAGTCTTAATTTGACCACATTTTCATGATGTCTATTGGCTCTTTGCCGACGGCGTCTTTTCGGCTAAGTTTAATTCGTCCCGTGCGGTCGATTTCAATGACTTTAACCATCACTTCCTCGCCTTCTTTCACCACGTCTTCAACCTTATTAACTCGCTGAGCGGCTAGCTGTGAAATGTGGACAAGTCCTTCAACCCCAGGTTTGATTTCAACGAATGCGCCAAAGTCAGAGACTTTCTTAACGATTCCGAGGTAAACTTCGTTGATTTCTGGGTCGCTCGTCAGGAAGTGAATCATTCTTTTTGCAAGAGCGGCAGACTCACCATTATTTGATGCTAGATTCACGACGCCTTCATCATTGATGTCAACCTTACAGCCCGTATCAGCAACGATTTTCTTAATGTTTCTTCCGCCAGGGCCAATGAGGTCGCGGATGCGATCTGACTTGATTTTGATTTGTTCAATTCGCGGAGCGCGGTTGCTCAAATCTTTTGCTTGACCAAGGACGGCTGTCATTTTGCTCAAAATGTGCAGGCGTCCTTCACGTGCCTGCTCAAGGGCGCGCTTGAGAACTTCAATTGACACACCTGCAATTTTCATGTCCATCTGCAAAGCTGTGATTCCCGACTTTCCGCCGGCAACTTTAAAGTCCATATCGCCGAGCGCGTCTTCGTCGCCGAGAATATCGGAGAGAATAGCCACGTCGTTGCCTTCTTTTATGAGACCCATCGCGATGCCCGCAACGGGCTCGAGCAAGGGTACACCAGCGTCCAGCATCGCGAGTGTTCCGGAGCAAACTGATGCCATGGATGAAGAGCCGTTCGACTCAGTAATTTCTGAGACCATGCGGATGGAATATGGGAAGCGGAGACGGTTGGGAACAGATGCTCTCAACGCACGTTCAGCAAGGTTTCCGTGCCCAACTTCTCGTCTTCCGGGAGCTCCGAGGCGTTTGGGCTCTCCCACTGAATACCCTGGCATGTTGTAATGAAGCATGAAGTGTTTTTCTTCGAGCGGGCTGTAAACACTTTCGCTTCGTTGTGCATCATCTGATGTACCAAGAGTGACTACACCGAGCGATTGAGTTTCGCCTCGAGTAAATAAAGCTGATCCGTGTGGTCTCTTGAGGACCTGAACTTGGCAGTCGATGGCACGAATTTCTGTTGATTTACGACCGTCAACTCGGCGGTTATCGCGAATGATTGTACTTCGAAGCGTATTGTAGCAAGCCATTTCAAACAGATACTCAAAGTCTTTTGAAAGGCTGCCGTCATCGTTTGCAGGAACTAATTCTGCTTTTGCACTCAAACGAATTTCATCTACCGCGTGTTTACGATCAGTTTTCTTCGCGATTGAATAAGCCTCACGAAGAGCGCCAGCATATTTTTTGTCTAGGACTTTTTGAATTGCGTCATTGCTAGGCGCTTCCGGAACATCACGTTTTGGCTTACCGACAGCCGCTCTGAGTTCTTCCTGCACTTTACACATTGTTTTGATATGTCGATGGGCAACCTCGATTGCCTCAAGGATGAGTGCCTCGGAGACAAAATTCGCTCCGGACTCTACCATCAGGATGCCTTCGGATGTACCTGCAACAACGATATCGAGGTCGGAGCCGATTTCTTCGGTTTCAGAGGGGTTAATAAGAAACTGACCGTCTTTATGGCCAATGCGGACTCCCGCTACTGGACCATTGAACGGAATGTCAGAGATGTGCAGCGCAGCGCTCGCACCAAGTATAGCGAGCGGAGCAGGCGAGATTTTGGGATCAACCGACATCACAGTTGCCACGACCTGAACTTCAGTAAGAAATGTTTCAGGGAAAAGTGGGCGGATAGGACGGTCAATCAATCGGCTAATGAGAACTTCGCGCTCTGATGGCTTAGATTCGCGTTTGATGTAGCCACCAGGAATACGTCCTGCTGAATAGAGCTTTTCGATGTAATCGACTGCGAGAGGAAAGAAGGATGCTGTTGGAGAGGGTGCTTTTGCTCCCGTGGCACACACGAGCACTTGAGTGTCGCCGCAGCTTACGAGGACTGAGCCACCCGCTTGGCGCGCCATGCGGCCATGCTCGAGGGTGATTGTATGGTCACCGATTTTGATTATTTTTTCTGTAATATTGAACATATAAAGGAACCTATGAATCAGATGGCTGCGCAACGAGGCGGGTCGCAGTCCAAGGGCGTTTATCCTCCCGACCATTCGAGAGTCCCGGCGCACCATGCGCCAGCTTTAAGCAAATGCCATTCGTCATCTCGTACCCTAGCAAAGAAGAGTGAAGGGGGAAAGCGTGAAAACGGTCTATCTTTGGCTCTTGCACAGTCCGAGTATGGTCAGTAAAGCTGAGGGTGTTCTTTTCGTTGGAGATTCGTATGGCCGTCTACAAAGTTCTACATTATCCACATATGTTGCTCCGTAAGCGTTCAACCCCAGTTGAAGCTTTTACGCCAGGTTTGAAACAATTCACTGTCGACATGGTCGAAACAATGAATGCATATGAAGGAATAGGTCTGGCTGCGCCTCAGGTAGGAATTCTCAAACGTATTATTGTCGTCGATGTGAGGCCTTATCTCGAGACTGAGTCATTAAAAGAATGGCACGGACAATACGAATATACCGTTGATGGCAGCAAGCGGGAATTGCCGTCTCCAATTGTTTTGGTCAACCCAGAAATCACTCACAAGGAAAAAGAGATTACGTTTCCATTTGATGGTTGCTTGTCACTACCCGGGCTTGACCGGGGACAGACCACTCGATGGAAGTCGATAGTTCTCGAGGCAAAAGGCGTTGATGGTGAGTCAATTCGCATTGAGTGCGACGGTATATTGAGCATTTGTCTTCAGCACGAGTTAGATCATCTTGAGGGCGTACTTTTTATAGACCGTGTTCAAGGAAAAGTAGATCCAAACGAAGTTGCTTCCGACATTGATGACTTTGAGAACGACCCGAGCACTCGCCGGCGTATGAAGAAGCTAAAGCTTGTTGATGCTCGCTCAATGAAACTTGACTTTGCTTAAGTCAGTAGAGGGCTGGATTGTTGTGCAGATGCTCGACGTATTCGGAAATTTGCTCTTTCACATCCTCCGGTAAGTGGGAATATTTAGGCATTTGTGTTCCCTGAATACCTTCGTTGATTGTTTTGAGAACACCTTGCTTTGTGAGCCCATTGGTGTAGCCGGCCACTGAAGGATTTAGAAAGTTTGGTGGTCTGCGTGCAAGAGTCTGGCTTGTTGGGCCGTTGCCTCTTCCATCAGGGCCATGGCATCCCGAGCAATACTGGACGAAGTGATAGCGTCCCTTTGTTTGATTTTCATTAAGCTGGAGTTTGGCTTGAGTCTGCTCATCGATGGCCCACGGGGCTGGGGAGCGGTGAAAGAGCATATCGAATGGAGATGAGTCGAAAAATGCCGGCAATATGAGAAATCCAACTACAAGAAATGCAAAAAGAGAAGCAACCACAGTGACAATTGTCTTCATTGGGAGCACTTTGGATTCTTTGTCAATTTGAGTCATGGGAGTCTCCAGCATACACTTTATGAGAGTGCTCGACCATCCAACAGAACGCAAGTCGCTCGAGGATCTATCCGGTCCCGGAGTCTATATTTTTTGTTCTGAAACAAAAACGGAGCTTGAAAAGCGTTTGGTTGAAAGTAGCCAAATTCCGTATCAACTCCAGTCTTCGGTCACGGTTCTCTACGTTGGAAAGGCAAAAATTTTAAAGAATCGTATGCGAACCTATTGCCCGCTGAGAAGTGCTGTTGCGGGTGACTGGCACAAGGCAAATAAGCTACAGGCCTCAGCGCGCAGCGTGCTAATTCTTGCTTGTCCCACGCATTTTGAGGCTTGTTTGCTCGAGCTTTATTTAATTCGAATTCTTGCTCCAAAATACAACTCAATGAGTCTTGGGAGTGGCAAACTTTATTATGTTCAGGAGTGCAAGCTGTCTGGCGATCTGCTTGTGTCACAGAGACGCCGCGCAGGATTCAGATCCTGGGGTTTCCTCAGGCAAAGGAGTACGCTTGAATTTGCCTTTGATGCACTCAGTAAAGTTCTGGATGGTTACAATGCGGCGACACGTGAATTTTCCATGAAGTTTGTTGCAGGGACTCCAGTGAACCTAAAAAGGCAAAAGCGATTGCAATTGGTTATCAAGAAGGACAAGTCCGAGTCTGCGAAAGCTTTGCTCCGCGGAAAAAGCCGAGGGCCAATGATGGCGCTTTGGAAGAAGATGAAAGAGGCAGCACTGAATCAGCAGTATCATCACGCTGCAACTTTGCGGGACATGTTTTTCGCATTGCGTCAGTTTCAGAATCAGCTCAAACGCTCACGAAGAATCAGCCGATTTTTAAAGAATGTTGACTTCGTGATTGGAGATCCAAAAAACAACTCCGCGAGGAACTACACACTGAAAAGTTTTGGCCTGCAAAAGATTGCACAACGGGGTGGCATAATTGAATGTTCGCAGACCTCCCACTTCGTATCGGTAATAACGTCGGCTGCAAAAATCTTCAGTGATGAATGCGATTGTAAAACTGATCTCGAAAGACTGAAGGTGAATTTTGAATTTTTGCGTTTGATGTTATGGTGGCACGACAATAAGCCAGAGCCCTGTTCGCTCGGTTCAGCCGATGACGGGATTTGAGCAATCAGATGGAAACAAACTGACTCGACATAATTGAGGTATCAGAAATGGCTCCAAACGGTAAATGGGACGATGCATCAAAACTGTTTCATGCACGACCACTCGTTGCTACACTGTTTATGGCTTCCACTTTTTATTCGACGGGTGCGACAGCCGCTTCTGCTCTTGTGAATGGGCAGGCGGCTCTTGTTGGTGAATATATTTCCAGTATGCCTCCTCAAAGCTCTCTGATTGAAGGCTTGAGATTTCCATTTGGGCTCACTGTCGAGGGCCGAGCATCTACCAATTTGGCTCTTTTTCTTGATCTCCGATTCAATCCGAATCAAGCGCTCAGGCCAGCAACTGCACTTGGTAATTCTAGAGAAACAGAAGCACTGGCGCAGCTCACAGGAAGCGAATTCGCCCATCCTTTTGGCAATGTGAATGGCTACACCGGTCGCAGGGAAAGTCTTTTCGTCGATCAAGCGTATGTTGTTTACGAAGCGAGCGAAGCGGGGAGCTTTAGAGCGGGTCGAATGCCTCGGAATTGGGGCTTGGGGCTTTGGCTTAGTGACGACTGGAAGCCCGAAGGTGGTGCAGTCTCAACCTCAGACGCAATTTCCTACATGGTAGATTTCTCGCGCGGTCTATCGGTGACTGGCTAATGGGAGAAGTTTTCGGAGGGACGACTCAGCTCTCGCACCGATGATGCGGACGCTATCACTGGTGAAGTTCTTGTCACCGATGAGCTCACCGATGTTGGCTCTTCGGGTATGAGTCGCCGGCTTGGTCTTGCATTTAGTAAGTATGATCACAAATCGTCTGAGACAGAATTGAAAATATTCGACGTGTTTGGGAGCTTTCGATTCGGGCGAGTCGGTCTTGAG
>JBEAPS010000151.1:0-5273 GCA_041164285.1 Pseudomonadota bacterium | reverse complement strand
GCCCGACTCAGAAATGGATTCAAGTCGGCGGAGGGCTTTCACAACTCCCATGTCAAAGAAATAAAATTTTGCAGTTGCCATTGCTTTGCGCTTTACACTTCTAGTCCATGCAGGAAGTTCGTAACCAAGCAAGGTGTCTTTGAGAATCTGAAAGTAATTCTGGATGGTGTGTCTTGAAGCACCAGCATCACTTGCTACTGATGTGTAGTCCAGTTGTTGTGTGTTGCAGGCGGCGGCGATTTCTAGAAATCGAGCGAATGCAGGAATATTCCGAGAAACACCTTCAGCAATGATTTCTTCTGCGAGATAGCGCGACACATAACTCTGCAGAAGATCATCAGCATCATCAGCAAAATAGTGATTGGGAATGAGGCCATTTTGCATTGCTCTTAATAATTCAAAGCCAGACTCCCTGAGTTCTCTATATGTAAATGGATGGAAGGCGCGGTCACGACCTCTGCCACCCAGTAGATTGACCCCACTCCGTCTCAGTGATCGTGCACTTGAGCCAGTCAGTAGAAAACGCACTCCGCGCTCTTCGATAAGATAGTGAATTTCATCAAGTAGCTCGGGGCACTTTTGGACTTCATCAATAACAATCAGACAGTCTCGCCAACCTTCGGCCTCAATCTCCTGCCGAAGCCTTGTGGGGTCAGCTTTGAGTCGCAGAAGAAGACCGTGGTCGAGAAGACTGAATGATTTTTTTGCCAGAGGCATAATTTCGTGGCGGATGTAGGTCGATTTACCGGTTTGCCGAGGGCCGAACAGGAACACAGTTCCTTTTTTGACCAGCGGGACGATGTCTATCATCCCGTTAATATGAGTCATTTTTACCCAGTAAGCACTATTAGCGTATTTCATGATATTCGCAATTAGCGTTTACGTTAAAGTCTTGGGTTCCGGTCACTGGATTGGGGGCGGGGGTATGGGATGGCCCCTGCTTGATGGGGCTACATCACTCGAAAGCCAGCCATGCGAACGTTCCATATTGTCGATAGTTGTTGATAAATACCGACAATATGAAACAAACTGGAGCCATGAAGACAAACAACGAGAAAATTATAATGTTGGCCCGAAAGAGAGGTTTGATCCGCTCCAGAGATCTCACCGAACTCAACCTGCCCAGGATTTCACTCACGAGATTAGTTAAATCTGGATCGCTAGTTAGAATTGGACGTGGACTCTACTCACTTCCTAATCGTACGCCATCTGAACACGGCATCATTGCTGAAGTCGCAAAAACAAACCCAAGTGCAGTTGTGTGTCTTCTTTCTGCACTCAGAATTCATGCACTCACAACACAGTCACCATTTGAGGTGTGGCTGGCCATTCCCAACAAAGTCCGCGCACCCCGCTCCTCAGAAGTTCAAATCCGAGTCACAAGGTTCTCGGCGAGTAGCATGATTGAAGGAGTCGAGTCAAAGAAGATTGACGGCATCAAGTTCGAGTCACAAGTATTGCCAAAACCGTTGCTGATTGCTTCAAATATCGAAACAAAGTTGGTCTTGATGTCGCCTTGGAAGCACTGCGAGAGGCTTTGAAAAGTAAGCGAGTTAAAATTGATGACCTGTGGTACTTTGCAGGCATTTGCAGGGTGACAAACGTCATGCGTCCATGCTTGGAGAGTGTCGCATGAATTCGCGCAACATGGCGGCCTCTGTTCGGGCCAAACTCCTCAACAGGGCGCGCTATGAAAAACTGGATTTCAATCTTGTTCTGAACCGTTTTGCCATCGAGCGTCTGCTTTATCGTTTAAGCATCTCGAAGCATGCTGACAATTTTCTTCTCAAAGGAGCACTGCTGTTCGATCTCTGGTTCGATGTCCCTTACAGGCCGACAAGGGATATAGATTTTCTCGGGTTCGGTGAGTCCGACCTTTCGGTTGTAGGCACCGTTTTTAAGGAAATCTGCTCAACCGACTTTGAAGATGGAGTATTGTTCCAAATCGAAACATTGAAGGTTGAAGAGATCCGCAAAACAGCAAACTATGCGGGCGCGCGCGTTACAGTTCTTGCACTTATCGATGGAGCGCGGTGCGAACTTCAGATTGCCGTTGGTTTCGGTGATGCCGTGACTCCCGAACCACAGGAGGCCAGCTATCCCGTCCTTCTTGCGGACTTTCCTGCTCCCAAACTCAAAGTCTATTCTCGGTATATCGTTGTTGCGGAAAAGTTTGAAGCAATCGCAACCTTGGGAATAGGAAACAGCCGCATGAAGGACTACTTTGATTTATGGATTCTGCTGACGCAATCCGACTTCGAGGGCATGACACTTTGCAAAGCGATACGCGCCACTTTCAAACATAGGTCGACTTTAATAACACCTGAGCTACCATTTGGGCTCAGGGAAGCTTTTGCGCAAGACAGCACGAAGCAGACACAATGGAAGCCTGCAGCGCAAGTACGGCTACGTCATTCAAAGTCTGGGTGTTCCACTGTGTGCCACTCAACCTCGTAGTCGGCTTCTTTCCTGAAGCGCGATCGCAATTTCTGTCCACGCTCATTGGTGAGAATCTCCTCAAAAACATACTCAAAGTTTTCAAAGTCAAAATCTTCAAAGCCAGAGTCGCTCTTCATGAACTTCGCAAAGATTTCCTCAAGTATCTGATAACCGTACTCGTCCCCTAGCTGAGCGAGCATAGCTGCGTAGGAAAGCTGTATCGTTGTCTTCTTTTCCTCTTTAAATTGGCGAATTAGGTAGGGAAGTATTTCAACATGACCTGCCTTCGTCAAAATGGTTGCTGCGGTTTCGGGATCGATGGCTTCAGGCCCAAAAATCATCTCAAGCTGCTCGCTTGAAAATGGTGCATCTGGCAAAGCTGCCGCAAGCTCATTCATCGCTTCGCAGAAAGCGGCGCCAGAATCCTCAAGGTCGCCTGTAAAATTGAGAATTTCTGCGGTTGCCTCTTTGTGTGAGGTTATCTTCTTCATTTCTTTTCTCCTTGAGTCACATATTCTGTTTAAGGTTTTTTTAAACTAGCTTCTCAATCTCAACAGTTGAGCTTGAGGCACTGATCCGAGCGTAAACATCATTCAACTTCGTGTTGCTCGCACGTGTGACACCCAACTTGGTGGTCGGCCCTCGCACGAAAGCGCTCGAACTTCTAAGCTTTGGAAACTTATTAAGGGCTTTAACGCGGAGAATTCTATTCATATCTTTCTTCCTTACAATCTGCTGAAGAAGTTTTTTTTTCGAAAAAAAGTTGGTTTCTTTTACTGTTCCCACCGCGGGAATGCGCTATTCACTCTTCCATCAACCCCATAATTCACGACCACTGTCACACCATCGTGCTTGATGATCTTGCGAAAGCCCTTGTTGCTTGTGCTGACGATCTCACCCTGCAGACTTGCCCTTTGAATCGCAGCCTCCACTGTTTCAGGAGACCAGCCGGATGGGAACAGTGTCTTTCCATTCGGTACACCAAATCCATGTTTTGCAGCCGTCGAAAGTTTTTTTGCCTCCCGCGTGCTTAAGGCTGAATTGGGAAACACAATACGTTCGACCCCATTGGGCAGGAGCTCGCGCGTGATTGGCTGATTCTCAAGTGGTGCGCGTGCCAAATATTTTTTCAGACCCTCGTGAGTGTGCAGGCCGCCATCGATGCGGACCTTTAGATTGTCCGAACTGACGCGAATCTCTCCATACCAGATGTGCTTTTTTGCATAGGGGCTGAGAGTCGACTTTGCCATCAGTGCTGGCGCAATCCGATCAATTTCTCTTGCGGCAGTGAGCGTTTCTTCAAAGACTTTGGCCCCCGCCTCAGCACCGCGGACCGTGGCCGATTGTTCCTTGAATGCTCTCAGAACTTTTCCGGCAGCAGCAGCCGCAAGAGCCACAGGTGCTGCACCCATGAGCACTCCACCGGTTGCGAACACCAAGGTTCCCAATGCAAAGCCACGTTCTAGCGATGAGCATTCACGCAGAAAAGTCCGGCCGTCGGAATCAAAGTCGATGGTCTTGCCTGAGAACGCTTCCATAACACTCAACGGAAGGTCGACAACCGCTGTGAGCCTCGAGACATCAAGGGCCAACTGAAGCAATTCCTTCGCCATTTTTGCAGCAGTGTCTGCGAGGCGTGGTAATCCCTGCGCATCGAGGCTTTTTGCTCCCGCAGTCAGTTCCAGTGCAGTTTTCAAGGCTACGGCATCGCTCTTTCCTTTGTGCTGTGAGGCCGCTGCAAACGCCCGAGCAGCTGCAAGTCGTTCATCAAAACTTTCGAGCTGGCCGCGTTGTGCGCTGCGTTCAGCAAGATCAGCCATGGTGTCTGCGCTGTCGTTCAATCGCGCATCGAATGATGTGGCTCGAAGCACAATGTTTGCCTGCTTGAGCCTGTGCACCTCGAGTTGGTAGGGTGTTGCGTGGTGAGTAGGTTGATTATTCTTAGCTAATCTAGGCGAACGATGATTCGGGTTGAGGCCCAATTCCTTGTACAGATTCTCTGTCTGCTGATTGTGATTTTCAACAAGTTCCTTTCGGACAGATTCGCTCAATCGACTTTCGTCATGTGCAGTTTGAATGGCATCATCGACAGAGTGTGCAGCCTCAGCGAGCAGATTTTGTTGCTCCCTTTCAACGTCCGCCTGTTTTTCTTTTGCTGCGTTTCTGATTTTCTGCCAATTTTCACGCTCTATGCTCAGTTCCTGCTCGATCCGCTCAAGGGCTCGCAAAACATCTTCCTCTGTTTTCAGTGGCTGTTCCGCATTTGAATCAATTCCATCACGCCCAACTCTGATAGAGTGTGGCGAGTGCGTGTCCAGACCTGGAATTCCTGCGCAGTTGATGGTCCTGCAAGCTTCGCGGGCTTCGTTCAATCGTTGCGAATATCCACGAAGATATTCCCTTTGCTGCTCAACCAGAGCTCCGGCCTGATTCAGTTCGGAATACACATGCGGAAGTCGTGATGGTTTGAGGTCCGCACTCGAATCGTCGCCTTCAGGGACGTCAAAAGTCAGATCTCTATCTCCATTTTCATCTATAGAGTCTTCGATGAGAATAGGTTCAAGCACGTTAACGTCTGCATGTATCGGTCTTCCTTCCTCATTAAGATAGTATTTAATAGAGGAGGAAACAGGGTGTATACTTTTGTCTCTTGTTTTTACTCCACAAGAAATGTTGAGAAGAAGTGCACAGACTAACCCCGTCGAAATAGTTTTTTTGAAAATCAGATTCTTCTTTTTTTTCGTTGTATTCATTGTTTTTTACCCTAAAGATTTATTTTGTTGTGGCTTGATAAGCATCATTGAGCCAACGGCTCAGAGCCGATCGGCGCTGGT
>JBEAPS010000150.1:0-4528 GCA_041164285.1 Pseudomonadota bacterium | reverse complement strand
ATTTGTCTTATTTCGTTTGAGACCGACTTGTATTTTTCAAAGTCAGGCGTAATGAATATCGCCTGTGGGCAGAGTCGCTGAGCTTTTGAACAGGGAATTGCAGAACGTATTCCATACTCTCTTGCCTCGTAACTTGCAGTGCAAACCACTCCTCGTGACTGCGGAGAGCCTCCTATGACGACTGGCTTACCTCGCAAAGTAGGATTGTCTCGGACTTCCACTGATGCATAGAATGCATCCATATCGACGTGTAAGATTTTTCTCAGAAAGAGTGAAGGATGAATCTCGTTGCCGTTGAACTGCACGGGTATTTCCAATTTTCTGTTTGTCGGTAGCGAATCGATGAGGCTCTAAGTTATATTAAAATCGACTTGAATGGAAACTTACGAGCGTTTCTCGAGGCGTGATTGCGGTGAGGTGTCAGTGAGAGTATCCAACGTTCGACTGCGTGCAAGTGTTGTTGTAGTGCATGAGAATTCAATTCTCGGATTTTTTGCTGACGATCCAACGACGCTCAAAAGATACTTTTTCGTTCCCGGTGGGCTGATTGAAGAAGGTGAGACGGCTGCGCAGGCCGCCCAACGTGAAACACTCGAGGAAACTGGCTATCGTATTCAGATTATAGAAAACTCATTGATTGAAAGCAATTATGACTTTGTCTGGGATGGTCAGCTCAATCTTTGTCATACATCCTTTTTTGCAGGGCGTTTGATAGATACATTGCCTCGGAGCGTTTCCGATGCACCCTATCACAAGGGTGTAGCGTGGGTTCCGATAGCCACATTGGACGAGACTTTTTCGTACCACGAAGAAATTCGCCGCTCTATTGTGTGTTTGGTTGCTCAGTTCGTTTAAAATATCGTAAATACAGAATTTATTTCCGAGTAGAGCTGGCACTTAACCTTCAGAATTTGCTTGACCCGCACAGTTCTCTGTGGGACTCCATCGACGCTCAGTCGATTTTTGTGTCGGACAGAGCAACCACATTCAGAGTGTATTTTATTCACTTTGACTTCATCAGAAAGACATCCCCTTGAAAAATATCGACGCCGCTCAGGACACACAGTCTAACACCGACTCATCTGCTGCTGTAGTTTGGAGCGACTTTCAGAGTCTGCCCGATGCTCTGCGAAAGAATCTGGCCGGCCTGGGAATCACCGCGCCGACGAGTATTCAAGCCGAGGCTATCCCGCTTGCCTTGAGCGGCCGCGATGTGTTGGCTCAGTCGAGAACTGGGTCAGGGAAAACCTTGGCATTCACACTCCCTCTGGCTCTCCGTTTAAAACGTCATGGGGACCTTCGTGCTTTGGTGCTGACACCGACACGCGAGCTTGCGACTCAAGTCGCCTCCGTGATGGAGTCAACTGTCTCTGCATTGCAATTGCGAACGCTCGCTATCACGGGTGGTTCGAGCTACTCACGTCAGCGTCGTGCACTCCAGGATGGAGTTGATATTGTTGTCGGTACTCCGGGCAGAATCAACGACCTTATGACTCAGGGTGTGTTGAATTTGAACAAGATCGAAGTGTTTGTTCTTGACGAAGTGGATCAAATGCTTGACTTCGGATTTGCTGAAGACCTTGAAAAGATTCGCTCTCAGCTGGCACCACATGCTCAGACTCTGTTTTTCTCGGCAACTCTCAGTTCTGAGATTAAAGCCCTTGCAAAGAAAACATTAAAATCCCCTGCTGAGGTCAACATAGCTCAGAGCGAAGGGCATTCACCCACCACGATTCAGCATGGTTACCTTGAAGTTCGCGGTTCAGGCGAGCAAAAAGCGCTCATCAATGCGCTTCTGTATCACAATCCAGCGCAGGCGATCATTTTTTGTAAGACACGTCAGGAGTGCTCAGATCTCAGCGAAGCTTTGGCTCGGCGAGGATTCGATGCGGCCGCTTTGCATGGAGACCTTACTCAATCTGAGCGAAATCAGACGATGGATAAATTTCGTGAGAAGAAACTGAAATATCTTGTGGCTACAAACGTGGCCGCTCGTGGAATTGACGTTCAAGACCTTCCGCTTGTTGTGAATTTCAACGTCCCATTTGACCTTGAGTCATACACACACAGGGTCGGTCGAACGGGAAGAAATGGTGCTGAGGGAGAAGCATGGACCATTGTGACGCCATCATCCTGCCGCTCATTTGAATTTCTGATGCGCAAATTGAAGCTCACGCCTAAACCGATTACTGTGCCGACGGCCGCCGAAGTTATCCACAAGTCTGCGGAGAGCTTGATGCAAACCCTCAAGCAGTCAAGTGAGAAAAATCACAGCAAGACAATCTCAAAAGCGGTTGAACGAAACATAAGCAGTTTAGAGCCTGAAGAGAAAGACGTACTTTTGCGTGAGTTCCTGGCACGCAAACTTGAGAGCCTTGATGTGTATTACAATGATGAGTTCATAGTTCATAAGCCGTTTGTGAGAATTGGTTTTGAGTCTAAATTCAGGGAACGAGGTGAGGATGGCTCTGAAAGAGCTTCACGCAACGGGCGGCCATCTCGAAATTTCAAAGGAACGGGAAAACCGAAATTTGGTGAGAGTAAATTTCCTCGTTCGGGCGGTAAATTTAAAGGGAAGGGCGGCTCCGGCCAACCAGCATTTTCTGGCCCCAGAAAACCTGCTGGAAAGAAAAATCCTGCACATTAAATTTGTCATCACAAATTGAAATCATGAGCTGCGCATCAGCGCAGCTCTTTTTGCGTGCTTTGGCCAATAGTTCGACCTTGGCTGTCAACAGCTATGGCGATCAATTGGCTACTGTCGGAAATATCAGACGTTTTAAGGCTTAAACTTTTTCGCCCATCTCCAGAAGCCATCTCAAATGATGTGACTACTGTAGATTCTCCTTTTTCGCTGAGTTTGACCAAGTTCACTTTTTTTCCGCAAGGGCGCTCTTGACTGCTGACTCTAGACTGTATGGTCACCGTGAGAACATCAGAGCTTTGCTGAGCTGTCGACAAATAAACCACACACGTTGTGTTGTCTGTCATTGGTGACTTGTCTGCTTCATAGACCATACCTGATTTACAGCTTGCAGCATCCATTTTGATCCGTGCAGTACCTGAAGAGACCATACCAATTGCTTGAGCAGCTCCGTAACTCAGATCTAGAATCCGGCCACCGGAATAGGGTCCTCTGTCGTTCACGCGCACTTTGGTTTTTTTTCCGTTATATAGGTTAGTAACAATGAGGCACGTTCCGAACTTAAGAGTCTTGTGTGCTGCAGTCATGCCGTAGGCATCGAACGTTTCACCGCTCGCTGTTTTGCGACCATGAAATCCATCTCCGACACCATAATGTGAAGCCATACCGGTCTGTGAAAATGCAACACTGCTCACGTCTGAGGTCGCGTCCGATTCTGGAAGTGAGCCACAACCCGCTGCGAATAGAAGCAAACTAATGACAAAAAAGCATACGTGAAGTTTACGAGTCATAAATTACTCCTCAGAGCCATTGTTTCGGTTACCAACTGGCAGCAACATCCTTGCCAACAAACAGTGAGGAGACATAAACTGTACTATTTTATTTCATTTCGGAGTGTTGTCTTCGGAAGTTATGGGCTCTGTATGCTCCGGATGACTGTCGATAGTCTCGACAGTGTCTTTGCAGGTTTTAACAGGTGACCTATGAAACCCTGCCCCTTGCTCATACACGAGCGAGGCGCCAAGATGAGAGGAATAAATAAGTGCCCCTAACGCGCAGGCAAGCGAAAAGAACTCTATTCCACGGAATGCATATAATAATTTTTCTCTACGAATCTGACTGCTCAATCGGGATGAATTAGATTCAGCTTTTGGCTCTCGTCCAGTCAGGGCTACAATCACTGAAAATATCAGCGTGACGCAGGAAAAGAGGATAGTGAGTTTAGCAAAATCTTCGTGAACTTCGATGACTAATGGATCACAGATGAGCCTCTCGACTTGGGTTTCAGCTTGCTCCCCACTCAAATATGCAAGAAAAAGCCCAGCAATTCCTGAAACGAGGCACCAGAAATACACTGGGGTCAAATAGTTACGCCAACTCCTTTTTCGAAAAATGAACTGCAGCGCACGAACGAGCCCTGCATTGATAAGCAGTGCGATTGGGAAATGAACAACAAAAGGATGGATTAACTCTACTCTGAACAAGTCTGACAGCATGCTACGGTTTCCGAATGAATTACTTTATTTAAAGTCCTTCAATCGTGTCAAACAGGTCCGATGAAATCAATAGATAGTCATTATGATAATCGTACTTTTCAGCAGAGCGTTTCTGGATTTGTTCGAAAAAGCTTCTCTCACGTGCATCCATCTCTGGAGCCGGTCTTTTTGTTACTTTTTTGAAATAGTCCATCTTGATAAGTTCGAAGAATTTTTTAACGTCAGTATCGGCAAGGCCTACGGGAGCAACTCGGCTGACTTTTTCCTTCGCAGGTATTGCCCTAAGTTTAAACCCATATCGTCCGCTCTCTAGGATTTCGAACATCGTCTCAATAAATTGAACAACCTGACCAGAGGAATCAGGACTTTGTTGAAACTTTTCTAAGAA
>JBEAPS010000149.1:0-4910 GCA_041164285.1 Pseudomonadota bacterium | reverse complement strand
TGAGCCGAAGGCTTCTGTAGTCTTTTTGATATGTTTGCAAGTGCCTCCGATTTCTCAAGTGTGATTGAATTCCGTGTAGCAGAATCTGTGAATTTCAGAACCACAATGCCCAACTCAGGTGTGAGCTCAAGTGTGAGAACGTCTTTAACAATTTCAAAATGGACACAGGTGTATTGCTTATTCAATTGAATATCCCAATCTTTTTTAACAATGTGATCAACTCATCAGTGTCGATCTCGAGCGTGTTGTCTTTTAAAAATTGTTTCCGATCGTTGATTCGCTCGAGTTGAGACATTGCTCCATAGCGCGGAACGATAAGGCGCACTGATTCGTTTTCTCTGTTCACGCGCTTCTTGTCCTGCCGAAGAATTTGTCGGACGGACTCTAGAGAATTAAACTCAAGCTCAAGGGGGAATGTTATATTTTCTGCTGATAATATTTTGCGGAGGAACTGCTGAAAACCTTCAGGCTGCGAAATCAGTAGTCCCGACTCAGCGAGAGCCAGCATTCCAATTGCGACAGCAACACCGTGGCTTATTGGGTGAGCATGATTGAAATGGGAAAACGATGACAATCCACGGGCCTGACTCGCTTCAATGAGATGAGCGACTGTATGCCCGAAATTGAGAATGTTTCTTATATCTTTGTCAGTCGGGTCGAGCATTACGACACTGCTCTTAAATGCAATGTTCTGTTTGATTAGCTCAATTACGTCAGAGTGTTCAAAGGAAAACTGACTCTTAGGCAACATGAGGAGAGACAAATAGGACTGCCAGTGATGAAAGGTTCCAGCGAGATATGAGTGTTTAACTATTTCAGCAACACCTTGGCGAATTTGTGATAAAGTAAGACTCCTAAACAGTTCTGGGATGATAGACACGGAGGCAAGGCTGACAAATCGACCGATCTGATTTTTGCCAGCTTTGGAATGATTGACTCCCGACTTACCACCAATTCCAGCATCGACTGCAGAAAGAAGTGTGGTTGGAACAAGGTGCACTGGCGTGTCGAGTAAAGCTCCAGCCACGCCCCCGACATCACAACACACTCCACCACCAATGACGATCACTTTTTTGGGCGAGTTTTGAAAAGAATTCAGGATTTGAAGCACAGTGGCCAAATTTTTATTTTGTTCGGTAGGCTCAAAAATAAACCGAATTGAATTCCTTTGGTTCAGTAGCTTTTCAATCGTTGGGTGGAATTTCAAGACTGCACTGTCGCAAATGAAAAAAGATTCACCTTCGTCATTGGTAGGGTCTGGCTGAGCGAAAAATTGACTCAAAGAATTTTGAAAGTAAACAGGTGTTTTTTTTTGTTGTTGTTCTTTTGCCTGAGGAGCACTCGGTGGATAAATAGTGCCAGTGTGGATATCTGTGAGAGAATTTCCACCGCGCTTGAAAAGCGATGCTGCGAGCTTTGCAACCTGTTCTGGAGTTTGTCGCGAGTCGAAGGGTAAAGCGCATTTTCTAGTGAAATTACTTTCAAACCACGAGTCGAGTAAGGCAACGACTTGTTTCTCGTGCAATTGCAAGACCTGACTATCTTTCATAATTTGCGTCTCGCAAGAATAGCGTTGTAAAGTTCCTTCTGATTGATACCATTGTTTTTTGCATATTCACGAATCACTTCTTTGAGATGAAGTTCCGGGCTTGCAATCAATTGAGAGGATACTTCGTTCACGATGGTATCGAAATCTTTTACTATTGTATCATTCACCATTTCCATTGCGGCAGTCAGGTTGAATGTTAGAATACATTCACCGCGTAAATTGTTATCATTTGCGAGGTGCTCGGCAAGCTCGATAATACTCATGCGCAAATGCTCTTCAAATTTTTTTGAAATCTCCCTTGAAAGACAAACCTGAGTATCGGCTGGGAAAAAGTCAGCAGCATTTTTGAGCGTGGATTGAACTCGGTTCGGACTTTCAAAACAAGCTGCAATGCAAGGTGCAACGGCCAGCCAGCGTTTAAACTCCTCACGCTGATCTTTGCTATTTCGAGAAATAAAACCTGAAAAAACAGTTCGCGGTTGTATAAATCCGCTTGATGCCAGCGCACACACAAGACTTGATGGACCCGGAATATTCTCAATTTTTATTCCATTCAGGTGGCAGGCGTTTATAAAAAATGCACCCGGATCACTGATTGCCGGAGTGCCCGCATCGGAGACGAGAGCTGCCCGCTTGTTTTGTGAATTTTGAAGGCGCTCAATGAGGTGTACACACTTCGTCTCCTCGTTATGTTCATGCAAACTGATAAGTTGCACTTGAGGTATCGACAAAGCTTGTAGGAGTTCTTTTGTGCGTCTTGTATCTTCACAGGCGATGAAATCTACTTGAGCTAAGATGTCACGCGCATGTTGAGAGCAATCGGACAAGGTGCCAATAGGTGTTGCAACAATGTAGACCGTAGCCCTATTTATTTCGGACATGTTGTATCCTACAATCAACTCATAAGTGTCATCGACTGTAGCTCCGAACTCGATAAAAAATCAATGTTTAATGAAATTGAGAGTCGTTTCGAGCATCGTTTCCTGTGCAAAGTGGCACCTGTTCATTTTTTTTATTCCAGACACCAACAGTTCCCAGTAAGCCTGTCACTGTGGCCGCAATACCCCCCGCAGCCAATAGTGAAACTCCCGAAACATCATGCCAGAGAAGTGCAACGGCAATTACTGAGAGCGCGCCGGCACCTTCCACTGCAACGGCATGCAAGCTCAGAATTGCATTCCAATCTTTCTGATTCGTTGTTGCCTGAATACCGGCAAGACGGCTGACTCTGACAAATGGCACCATGGCGTAGTGAAATAAAAAGAGAATGGAAATACCAGAAAGAAAGAGGGGTCTTGGTATCTGGTCTTTTAGCAATGAAAAGATACAGATAGGGAGGAAAGTCAAACCATCCCAGACAATCGCATTTGCGAATCGTTGAAAATGATTTGAACTTCCGTTTTTCCATGAACGGTTAGCTGCGAATGTTCCTGCAAAAATTCCAAGCAGAAATAGGAGCAAATTAACAGCGAGAACCGAAGGCGGAAGCTGCAAATCGCTGCGAAGAAATGTGACGTGACCAATTTCGAAAGGACCCATGAGGACTAAGTTGTAAAAAAATGAGTACAGCAGAATGCGCGCAGCAGCCGGATATCGTTTATAAACCGCAACCCACGATGACAGTTTGCCGTTTTCGTGGTCGACACTCTGTTGCTGAGATGATTGTTCAATTGCCTTGACTCGCTTTGAATATTTGAGAGTAAACAACGAGGCCGCACTCAGGCCAAAGCTGACTGCATCGACAATTGCGGCGCTCACAAGCCAATCCAGCGAAACCTTTCCACCAGACGGAAGAGCAATGAAAAAGAGCAATGGAACGACTCCTGCGGCGCTCAAACTTGCTACGTTTGCCCATAGGTGGGCCTGTTCAATTCTGTTTTTATGTGGGTACAGGCTTGGTACGAGACAATTTCTGCAGTTTTGAAAAATCAAAGATCCAGCTTCGAGAGCTAACTGAACTGCTAGAAGTACAAAGAGAACTCCCACGTCATTTTCGCTGAGGTTTTTACTAGATACGTAAATTGCAAATACGAGGGTCGCTAATAGACGAAAAATGTCGGAAAAAAGAGCGACTCTCCGCCATCGACCATTAATTCTGCTTGTCAGCCAAGGGCCAAAAGCGAATACTGGTATTGCCTGCAAGACAAAAACGATCGCAAGGCCAGCGGCGGGAGTCCACGGTGAGTTTTCAAAAAAATAGTTTCTTAGCCCGATCGACCATAGATGGTCACCCAACTCGCTGAGAGCCTGAGCCGCAAGGAACAGTATGTATTCCCAGTTATTCATAGCGCCTTTCAGGCCTTAGTAGCTGATTTGGCATAGAATTTCAGTCCTTGCTTTGAATCAGACTCAAGAGTAAGTCGCGAGAGCCAATTCTGTGTAACCGAATTCGAGTCTCAGGTAAAAGGGGTTGAGGGAACTGTGACAGTGGAAAAGTCCGAAAAAGCGAGAGTTCAGCGGAGTGTTAAATCAGATGGCCCCAGCGCTGCGCGCTCCAATCATGGAGTAATTGCGCCTCAGATGGTGCCGGACGGGCTTCTTTGGCTGGGACAGTTGGGTCGTCCACACGGAGTGAAAGGCGCCTTTTTCTTAAAGACTCAGGACAATAGGACTGAATGGCCGGGCTACGACTCGGTTTACATAGGCCCACAATCTGCAAAAGCATCAGTTGTTCGAAAAGCTTATTTGAGTGGTGGAAAGCTGGCACTTCAAATTGAAGGTATTGAGTCACGTGAACAGGCTGAGGCCCTCTATAATGCGTATTTGTTTGTCTCCCGTAATCAGGTTGATATAGGTGTTTCTGAGTATCTCGTTGTAGATATCGTTGGAAGTCAGGTAGAAATCGAAGGGAGAGTTGGGGTTTTCGGTGAGGTCATTTCTGTTCACGATTTTGGGGCTCAGGAGACTCTAGAAATTAAATTGAACAATGCGTCAGGGCGTACAATCTATTATCCCTTCACGGAGCAGTTTGTCGTCGAATTCAACCCAGCCAAAAGAATGATTTTGCTCAAAGACGAACCCGTATTTCTTGATGAAGGGAAATAACACAGTTGCGATTCACCGCTTTTTCACTTTTTCCAAATTATTTCGACTCTTTTGTGGGTGAAGGTGTTGTTTCCAGAGCTTTGAAGTCAGGAATTCTTTCCTTCGATACAGTCAATCCACGTGATTTTGCATCGGACACCCGCAAGACGGTAGATGGTCATCCTTGCGGAGGTGGTGACGGAATGGTTCTTCTTCCGGAGGTGTGTTCGGCGGCACTTGAGACTGTTATTACCCCCGAATCTGTCGTGATTCATGTCTCTCCGGGAGGCAAGGTGTTTAACAACTCCTGGGCACGACAGTTTGCTCAGAATTCGCA
>JBEAPS010000148.1:0-5699 GCA_041164285.1 Pseudomonadota bacterium | reverse complement strand
CTTCTGAACAACCTGCCCCTTGTCATCTTTGACTTTGAAACCACCGGACTCGACACAAAAACTGCGAGAATTATTGAAATAGGAGCAATAAAATACAAAAACGGGCGCGAGTTGGAAAGATTTTCGACGCTCGTGCATCCCGGACAAAAGCTACCGCCAGAAACGTTTGGGATTACTGGTATCAACGACGATATGCTGAGTGATGCGCCAAAAATCCAAGATGTATTTCACGTATTTCATGAGTTCATGCGTGGCTGTGTCGGCGTTGCCCACAATGCTGAGTTCGATTGCGGTATCATGACCCATGAAAGCGCCCGTATCGGAATAAGCTGCAACTATCATGTCATTTGCACCTTAAAAATGGCTAGAGCACTCGTTCAATGTGAACGTAAAAATCTGGATGCATTGGCCGAGCATTACAATCTGAAGTTCGAGTCACGCCACCGATCAATTGGAGATATTCTCGTCACAGCTGAAGTTTTGTGGAGCATGTTGAGGGAGCACCCCCATCTCAAGACTCTCAGCGACTTCGCACCATATCATGAGCCCATGGTTCAGCTTTGAAGAAGGAATCAGAACGAGTGAGGCGCTTTCAGTATTCATCTATTGTTTGGTCGTTGCTCTTCGTCGGCGTAACATCGTGGTCTCTTTTTATATCGGGCGGCATGGAAAATGCTTTGCTTGGAACCGTGTTTGGATTAATCCTCACAATTGCGTGGCACGTTTTTGTACTTGAGCCCTCCCGTGCTGAAAAAGAACTCGGTGAAGCTCGACTGCAGCTCAATCTTCAGACGCGAGATTTGTCAGCGAGTTCACTCAGAAGAAGCAGAAAAATCTTTGCAGTAGCTTTAATTTTTGTATGGCTTGTTGCTGTACTTCCTTCACTTTACCCTTCTGTCTTGAGAATTTATGCTTGGGCGGAAAGTCAGTTCCGCACCGAAGAAGTTCTGCTTTCTATTGAATTTCCAAGTTACCTAGAAACACCAGCGCAGAAGCTTACCCTTAAAGGCGACACGCAGGAGCCTGTTGAAGTTGATCAAGATGCTTACCTTTCGGTCTTAGTTAAATACAGAAAACCTTCTTCGCTTTGGCAAGTTGAAATTTTACCAGCATCCCCATCTATTGGAAGAATCACTCACAGCTTTTCTACAAGGGCTGAGCATGGCCTAAGCGTGAGCTCAATCGTTCAGTCGTTGTCACTTGAAAAGCGTCAAGCGCATCTGGTAACGCTCTCGCTCAAACGAAACAATGAAAAATATGCCAGCATTCAGTTGAACCTTACACCTCAGCCACGACCATTTGTGGAGCTCAACAGAAGTAACAGAGCTGCGGTCGCGGAAGGGCTTCTCTTATTGGACGTCAGCGCATCTTCAAAAATTCCTTTGTCGAGTGTTGAGTTTCATGTGCGAACGGAGTCAGGCTACCGGCTTGTTAAACCAATTGCAGAGTTCGCAAACGCCTCAGAAAACAAATTTCAGCGACAGGAGATTTCTTTCACAACCCGAGGTATACCGTTCACACCAAAAGATACGCTCTACATTAAGGCAGTTGCAAAAACACTGTCGGAAGCACTCAGCGGAGAGTCACAGGAGATAGCGATTGATATCGTGACTCAAGAGAGCCTGCGGCAAGATTTACTCGACTCACTCAAAAAATCCTTGTCAGCTTTGCAACAGCAAAACCTTTCTACTCCTGAACTTAAGCGCATTCTCGAGCGCGAGCTCGACAATGCCACGCGATTGTCGAAGTCAATGGGTCAGCGCAGCACAGCGGCTAAGCAAATGGACAAGATCAATTCATCGGCAGACCAAATTCAAAGCGCACGCGACAATGCTGCACGGCAAACAGAAAAAAGAATTAAAAGCCTCATCGAAAGACTGCAACGAGAGCAAACTTCCAATCAAGTGCAAAACCTGCTCGCACGTTTGCAGAACCTGAAGTACTCAATCCAGCGGAGTGAGCAGCAGGAGCTTCCTGGATTAACCAAAGATACGAAAGAACTTAAAAAATCCGCAGATACCCTCAAGAAACAGCTACGCGAGATGGTAGACAAACCTAGCTCAGGCCTCACCCTCAAGGAGCGCCAAGTGGCTCTTGATGCGCTGCAACGCGATGCCACCCCAGAGTTCCTAGACAAAGTTGACCGCTCCCTTTCAAACAGTTCTCAAACTGAAGCCCTGAACCAGGCTCAAAGCACACTTGACCATGCACAAAAAAATATAGGCAGCGTTCTTGCGATGCTTCAAGCCGCCAAACAACGGTCAATGAGAGAGGCCCGAGAAAAGCTCACTCGCGCTGATAGTGAACTTCAAAATGCTCGCAATGATAATGCGAAACGCAAGCGCTCCCTAGATAATGCACAATCAGACCTTGACTCTCTCCCATCCATCTCTGACGATTTCGAGGAAGCAGCAAAAGATGCCCAAAGCGGAAATCAAAAAGCACGCCAAGGAGCACAGAGAAAAGACGACAATCAATTAGAACAGGGCTTAGATGAAGCACAAGATGGAATTGTTCGAGCTTTGGCTGCACTTCAAGATGAAGAAGAGGCTCAACGTGAATCGCAACAGGAACAAGATGGTCAATCGTTTAGAAATGCACAAGAGGCCCTCGAAGCTCAAAGCCAATTAGACATGGGATGGCGCAGACAGATCCTAGAAGAAATAGCACGCCTCAGAGAGAACGGAACGCCGGCAGATGATCCCGCGATTCGATATCTTGAGTCTAGACTCAGATAGGTCATCAGATATTGGCTGGAAGAACCTTTACAAGAAATCGCATTCGCGGAATCAGTTTTCATCATAGTAGAAGTGCTGCTTATCGCCCTCAACGCGGTACAAAAAGCTTGCACAGTCTGTGGAATGGCCCAAAAACTGATGAAATACGAAACTCAATGCCCACGCCTCTGACGCAAATCGACATTGCCCGATTGCTGAATGATCACTCACGCTCAGAAATTCATGCTCTCGTCGCACAATCGATAGACAACCTAGTCAATCTTCAGCAGCTTGCTCAATCCCTCAGAAAGCTCTCCCCCTCAAAAGAAGTTAACAGACATTCTTTTGAGCTGGATGAATCTGAAGGCAGAGAAGTGCACCCACTTCAGCTTACCGAATTGGAGGTTGTCAGCTTACAGCGAACTTGGAGGCTGCGACTTGAATTGTTTGACATGATTGTCATGGCGCAAAATTCTCTGAGGAACTTTCCACAAGCAACTTCAAAAAAGACTCCGCAGCAGGTGGCAATGTCCGATCGCTCGAAGAAATAACGGCCAATTCCCGATTCATCATAAGCCCATCTACATTGAGGGATTGCACCCGAGCATTCGATTCGATCGATAGCGAACTGACGACAGACAGACCGATATTCTTTTCAACCATCCGCAGCATTCCTTGAGTCGACCGCAATGTCATGACAACGCGGGGGTGTATGTATAAGCGGCGAAACTCAGCGTCAATAATGGTACGAACTGCTGAACCCTCTTCGAACAAAATAATATGCTGTTTGTTAAGATGCATGGGTAATAATTTTTTACCTGCCTTTTCAAGCGACTCACTCATTCCCACCAAAGGGTGGTGTGGACTGGCAATAACTTGAAGCTTATCAGCAATACGTCCATGAATTCTGATGCCAATGAATTCTTCATCCTGTTCTTCAGAAACATGAGGAGAACAAGTGACAATTCCAATATCGATAATGCCATTGCGCACCGCCTGCAAAACAGAGCGGCTCTCCTGCTCATGAAGTGTGAATTGTATGTTTGGATGATGTTCTCGGAAGTGAGCTATGGCGTCTGGAAACACACTCATGACGGCTGTGGCTCCACCGCCAAGATGCAACCATCCATCCCGAAGTTCCAAGTGATTTTTAACAACCAAACCTAAGTGACGCATGCGTTCGAGCAACTCGACTGAGTTTTTGTACACAAGCATACCCATGGGGGTGGGTCGAACACCACGTCCAGTTCTTTCTAAGAGCTGACAACCCAAAGATTCCTCAAGAAGCTTTAAACGTGCAGATAGTGCGGGCTGTGTAATGTGCAGGCGCTTCACGGCATTAGTGAAGCTCCCTTCTTCTACAGCAGTCACAAAAGCCTGAAGCCTATGAATATCCTGTAGGTCAGCCACACTTCTCTCCCATGCACGTTTTAAAAATCATGCGACCAAACAAACCTGATTTCATTTTTCACTTCAAAGTTCCGAAGTCTTCGGGTCCTCAAAAATCAACGATACTCACAGGCGCAACATTATTTCCGTAGGTCGCTGCTGCACCCAACTGACCAAACCGATCTTCTCCCCAGCATTGAATGCGCTCTTGTGAGTCCATTGCACAAGCGTGGCCGCTTCCGGTCGTCAGAGCGATGTTTCCAGACTGCAGAAGCAGTACCTCAGAAGGATTTGCACGGCTTGTGAGTGTTCCGTCACCCAATTGGCCTTTATCATTGTTTCCCCAACACCAAACATAACCTCCGGCCTTCAATGCACAACTGTAGTCAGTCGCTAAACTCAAAGCCAAAACATCTGTGCCAAGCATGGTGATTTCCACAGGCACATTGCGCTGCTCAGTGGAACCATCGCCCAGCTGGCCGTAGCTATTCCTACCCCAGCAATAAACCGCTCCACTGCCTTTCAATGCGCACGAATGTGAATGACCTGCAACTACTTGAACCACTCCGCTACTCAGGCTCTCTACATTCAAAGGGAGATCAGCCGACGCCACCGCTAATGTCGTCCCGAGTTGCCCGGACTCATTCGCCCCCCAGCATTGCACTCCGAAATTTTCATTCAGTAAACATTTATGTCTATTGCCCACTGTCACCTGATAAACAGCTTCCCCAGCCCCAGGCACATCTTGGGGTGTTCCTATATTCTGACCCCAGCACTTCAACCCGTTACCCTCAACAATAGCGCAGCTTGAATCGAACCCTGCCGCACTCCAAAACACACCATGCGCAAGCCGTGCCGGCGATAATGCAGAGAAAGAGCTTCCAGTAGAGTTAATACCAAGTTGAGCGGCAGTGTTGTCCCCGAAGCATTTCATTGTGCCCAACTTAGTCACTGCACACACGTGGGTCGAACCAGCCGACAACGACCTCAGTGGTTCATTCAAAGACTGGACTGGAGTGGGCAGGAATGTTTTTTTGAGAGCAACGGGATTCGCACCAAGACTTCCATTCGTGTTGTAGCCCCAGCATTTGATCTGCGAATCGCCTTTTCTGGCACAAGTTGCATTTTTGATAGCTAAAACCTTGGAGATAGCCGATTGTGCAAACAAAGCTTTTTTAGACAATTCGGCTCGTTCATTCACCAAACGCTCCCCTCGCCTTTGATCGACAACTGGATGCGAAAGGACGGCTCCTTCTTTCGCAAGTCGCTCACCTCGTCTTTGACTAATCAGTGGATGTGGAGGTTGAGCAGCTTCGGTGAGGGGATCGGTCAATTCGGCATTTTGGTCAAACTCCTCGGCCGGCATTGAATCAACAAAATGGCAGGCACAAATCAACAAAAACGAAAAAGCCGCGCAGTAATACCGTTTGAGATAATATTTGGTTTGCATATTTCTCATTCCCCTTGAAGCACCACAACGCTCTTTGCGAGCTCAACGCGACTGAATTGAAGACAGTCCCAAACTCACAAACGAGAACAAATCCTCATGCGTGTTGGTGTATCCACTGGTACGATTATGAATATTTCGGTACC
>JBEAPS010000147.1:0-2647 GCA_041164285.1 Pseudomonadota bacterium | reverse complement strand
GGTTTTGCGTGCGATACTTCAGCTTTAGTTTCAACTGTCATTTAGACGTTCCCTTCTTCAGACTGCGACGCTCGGAGACAAAGCTTGTGCCCCCACGCCTGAATTGTGAAACCAATTCACTCATTCACAACGTCTCCCGACGTGATTCGCAACAGCGTCTTCCCGACGCAAAGTATCGCACCGTTATGCGATACTATTTCTTCGACACCTCTCACTATAACTTGAGTCTTTGTGTAGCATTTTTTCGCACGTCACTTTTTTGGAGAAATTGGTGAACTTTTTGACACATCACTCCACATTTTCATCCTTCGCCGCACAGCTTGGAACACAAAGTTTTGAGCTCCAGGCAAGAACAACTATGAATGCACCAGGTCTTGGAACAACATCGTTTTCAACCATCGCAGTTATCGCTCTCGTGTCGTTCGTCCTGATACTTTTTCTTATGGCAACACTTTGGCCGAGAGAAAAGTCAGACTCCTTCCAATTTCGGCAGAGGCAGTTTGGACGCGTGGACGGTTTGTTTTACAAAGTTCAGGCAGCCATCCTAGAAGCCGATGAGGCGCAAAAATATCTTTCAGGACAATTAAGTGAAGCACACCAAATTCAAGCCCTCATGCTCATCAGATCCCAACCAATGACACTTGTCTCGTTGAGTGTTGGAGGCTGTGCATTTGTAAGCTCATCAGTAGTCAGAAAAGGGTCACTCATACTTTTACAGCTTTCAAGCCTACCCGACTTTCCCGCGACCGACTTTCCTTTATTATGTCGAGTTGTCTGGACCAAACAAAACAAAGGTAGCCACGGTTCAATGGAGTCGGTCGGATGCAAGTTCGTGACGTCCGAAAACACCCCATTCCCCGAAGACCAACTGAAGCGCTATATCACCTTTCTCATGGACGAACCGGTGAGTTGAGGAGGACCGCCTGAATGCTCTTACCATCTGGCTCCACTGAAATGCTCGCTTTGTTTGGAGCAGCAATCCATGCCTCCCCTTCACCGCGAACTCACACACACTGGGCGCAAAGCCTCGGACTCAACCTCTTGTATTTACCACTGACCTGCACCAATGAAGCTGAATTTTTGAACCTGGCATCCTCACTCATGAGTTGCCCTCAATTCAGGGGAGGTAATATTACTAACCCTTTTAAAACCGCTGCTCTCAAACTCCCAAACATCGAACTGAATGAATCCACTCTTGCGTGCGGGGCAGGAAACACACTCCATCGAATAGGTGATAGCTGGAGGCTCTCGAACACGGACCTCTCTGGCTGCGAGAGCTCCATTCACAAGATTCTCAAAGACTGCTCTCTTCCAATAGATGTGTTCATTCTTGGAACCGGAGCCATGTCCAGAACGGTTTCAGTTGCGCTCGATCGCGTATCCAGCGAACTACAACTCAAACCACGAAAGATCCTAAAAATCAGCAGAGGCGTCCTAGAACTGGGTTCATTCGAAGTGTTAAACTCCATCCTGCCGACCCACTGCCTCGTCATCAATACTTTGCCCGGCTCAACCCAGTCCGAGGCTGACACCCGTGCCACCCAATTTCTCAGCTCATTGGCTTCGAGCCGAAATGCCGACTCATTCGTCCTGTTTGAGCTGAGTTATACTGAAACACAAGCAATTCAGTTTGCACGTTCCAATGGCTGGGCTGTTGAGACAGGCCATCACCTCTTTGAAACTCAAGCCAAAGAAAGTTTCAAACTTTGGACGAACCATTATCCGCCCAGCGAATCAGACGTTCAATGGCCGAATCGAGAGTAGAGTCGTCTTTGCAAAATGCGAAGCGCAACCAATGCGACCTTGCCGGAGCACGGCTTGGTAGATAGAAAACCGAAGGAGGAATGGCGGCTACTCCGGCCTCCGTAATCAGGCGCTGGGCAAATGCGATGTCGGTCATTTCACTGCCCGCGACCATTCGCTCAAATGATGCCATCAAAAAATAGCTCCCCTCTCCACTGCGCACGGAAAATCCAGCCTGGGTCAGACCAGACAGAAGCTTTTCCTGCTTTTCTTTGTAATCCCGATGAAGGTCAGAAAGGTAACTCGACAGCCACTCGCGATTCGACATGGCCGACGCCAGTCCGCGCTGAGTCGCAGGATTCGTGCAAAAAACGACAGCCTGATGCACGAGCCGAACGCATGCCGTGAGCTCAGCAGGAGCGCACACCCATCCCACTTTGAATCCAGTAAAGCCGAAAGTCTTAGCGGCCGAACTTATTCGCACAACGCGCCCCTTCATTCCATCGACTGCTGCAGGGGATAGAAACTCAACGCGCTCAGAGAAATTGAGGTATTCATAAACTTCATCGCTCATAAGAAGCGCATCACGCTCAACGACCGCGGCACAAATTCTATCCAGCTCTGTCTGGGTAAAAATCTTGCCGGTCGGATTGTGGGGAGTATTAAGGATGAGAAGCTTGAATCCAGCCGATACAGCAGCATCGAACTCGTCCCAGTCAATGCCCCAGCTACCCGAAGAACAGCTTGCGGGTATACCTGGAGGGTGCAGTCTGACAGGGACTAGACAGCCACCTGCGTTGGCGACGGCCTGCGCATAGCTATCGTAGGAGGGTTCAAAAACCACAACACGATCACCGGGACTCACAAACGCATTGATCACCGAATAAATAGCTTCAGTTGCGCC
>JBEAPS010000146.1:0-4716 GCA_041164285.1 Pseudomonadota bacterium | reverse complement strand
GCTTGGAACAGGTTTGTACAGTCGCGAAGATTCGATTTTTTTTAAGCGAAAACACATAGAGTACACGCGCGAATTTTATGAAAAGCATGGTGGAAAAACGATTATTTTAGCCCGCTTCATTCCAATTGTTCGTACCTTTGCACCTACAGTTGCGGGAGTTGCGGGTATGAAGTACCGAAGCTTCGTATTTTATAATGTGTTGGGAGCTTTCATATGGATTTGGTCGCTGTTATTTGCGGGCTATTTTCTCGGGCGGACGTTTCCAAAAATCAATGACCACATCCACGCAGTGGTTATTATTGTGGTGATTCTCTCAGTTCTACCTATTGTTATAAAGTGGCTCAAAGCACGCTCAGCAGGTGTACCTGTTGGGGACCGTGGCTGATTTGCACTGTATAGAGTTAGGCCACGCGTCGTGCACTGCTTGTTGGAATAGGGAACTTCATTTGGAGTAGTCCCAACTTGACCATCAAAGTTGCTCCGTGTCGCTCCATTGTCAACTCGCCATCCGGGAGTTCCATTGAAAATTGGCTTCCTTCTTGCACGGCATCCATCGGAAGCTCAAAACACATACCTGAGGGAAGCTCGACCGCAAGTTGCTGCTCTAAGAATCTAATCGACAGGCGTCCGCTCACGTTTTTGGGAACATCAGCTGTTAAAATTTCTGTTCCCAGTTGGTAATTTGATGTGACTTTTGAATCTCGACGTTTTGCTGATGGTGCATCAAACGCTTCCGCTTCTGTCCGTAAGCCATAGTTTTCTGCTTGCGCACTATTCATTTCAGGTTCTTCGGAGGAGAACTCATGAGTGCCTGCTTCAGTTTGGTGATAGTGAACTTCTTCCTCAAGGCTCACTGCGTCGGTCATCGAATCGAAACTTTGTTCGATTTCAGGTTCATCATCAAAAGTATCTAATTCGTTCGAGGAAATTTCATCGAGGAGGTCGATGGGCTTTTCAGTCAGCTTGTCTGAGTCTGAGGTAGTCATTGACAGCTCAGTGCGAATGGCATCTCGAATACGACTGACGTCATCGAGTGTACCATCTTCAAATTCAGCGTCTTCGAGCAGATCTGTTTCCGGCATACCTTCTTCACTCGTAGCGTCATTTGTTGAGGCTTCAAATAGTTCTGCCGTCTCTTCGAAGTCTCCGAGTGATGTTCCCGGCTCAATATCAACAATGGGTTCATTTAAATCTGGCTCATCTTCGATTGAATGTACGTCAGCGGTCTCAAAAACCGTACTATCGTCTATTTCCATTGCAGACTGCTCAATAAGCCCATCAAGTATAAGAGCCTCATCGGTTTCAACGAGCCCTGAAACATCCGAGACATTTTCTTGTGGTTCGATGTTGTTCAAGTCTGAATCTACGGCGGAAAAACCTTCTTCGATAGATTCATCTGAAGAGTCAACGAACTCTTCCATTGCACTGATGGCTTCAATATTGTCATCATTATCGCGCTGATCGTGCATTGCTGGCATCAGATTTTCTGGCAAGCATTTGAAAAAGGGAGTGAGGCCAATTCTATCGATGACGTTGTGGATCCGTTCGTCTTCCGAGCTTTCTTGGTAGAAAACATCGAGAAGTTTTTCGAGCACAACTGGGAGCTCATTTCTCGGAACATTCTCGACAAGAAGCTGAGCCTGCTGTGGAATCTCAGACCCTTTTCCACCAATTGAAATCTTGTACCCAGAATCTTCAGCAACAACATGAATGTCTTCAGTTGAAGTGCCGAGGCAGGCACGAGAACAGCCATTGATTCCAATTGTCGAGTGTCTTTTCGGCGACGGAAATGACTTAAGCAAATGAGTTGTCAATTCAAGTGCGTCACCTAGAGATGGCTGTTGCGAGAATGTGCACAGTTCACCGAGGCAAGCCCGTGGTGAAGGAACTCCGGCTGCCTTGTAAGATCTGAGAATAATTCCACTTTTGCGAACATGAGATTGAATTTCTGGCAGTTTGTTCGGGTCAAGCATAAATCCAATGCGTTGATCTTCTGTGATCTTCAAAAATGCTGACTCATTGTCGGCAACTTCGCACAAAGTTCTCAGCTGGTCGCTGTTATAGACGCCTCCGGCAGCCTCTGCGAGTACAAAAACCAGGTTATTTTTCAATGTAAAGTGTTCGGCCACTTTATACTCCTAGCGGAAGTTTCGTCCTGATGTGTATCGCCGGAGTTTCCGTAGTTTTGAGTCGATATAGTCATGTTTTTGACAATGCAAAGATAAATCCTGGTCTATTGCACTGGATAAGGACGTTATTTCTGGCCAATGCCCCACGTTTACTTGCTCCTAGACACGTGTAGGCCTAGTGTGAGAGGTGTTGTCCTCGACGCTTGTCGGTGAAACGCTGTGTTGTTTGTCGTTGTGCTCCTGAAGTGAGGTTGAGACGTATGTCTGAAAGCTCCGGTTCTATGAAGGAACTCATTGATTATATTGCAAAATCATTGGTAGATAACACGGAACGTGTTGAAATCAATGAAGTGGCTGGTACTCAAACCAATGTGATTGAGTTGAAGGTCGCGAAAGAAGACGTTGGTAAAGTGATTGGCCGAAATGGCCGCACTGCTGATGCTATCCGTACTATTCTCAATTGCGGTGCAGCTAAGTTAAACAAGCGATATATTCTGCACATCGTTGATGAATGAGAACGCTCATATCGGCAGCTTATGTATTGCCGCTTTTTTAAAGGACCGCTGCATTGCAGCGGCTTTTTTTTTGGGGGATTTTCAGCCCATGCTGTGAAAGCGGTCAATAAGACTCGCAGCTGCCTGCCACCTCTGGTTGAGTAGGTTTGCTTCTTCTTGAGACAATTCAGGGTGAAAAGTTCTCTCTTCCGCGGGCCGAGGAACATTTACTGAGGGATCGAGTCCCATCAGCGCCGCAGCTGCGGCACCTCGAGAGGTTGTTTCAGGGTTTTTTGGCCTCATAAGCTCTGTTTGTAGAGAATTCGCTTGGAATTGCATGAGCGAGTCATTTTGAGATGCACCACCGTCAACTCCGACCTTTGTAATGCGGGTTGAGGAATCAGTTTGCATGAGACTGAGCAACTGCGCGTTTTGCAGAGCAATGCTTTCTAGGACTGCCCGAGCAACCTGTGATTTTGAGGTGCCTCGCGAGAGTCCCAACAATGCTCCTCTCGCATGCGGATTCCAATAAGGGGCGCCTAAGCCAGCGAGAGCTGGAACAAACAACACATTTGGATCGCGAACGTCTTTGTGGGCAAGGCTTTCTATGTCTGAAGCGTTCGAAACCCAGCCAAACTGGTCGCGCAAGTATTGAACTGCAGCACCTGCTATGAATGCCGCTCCCTCGAGCGCGAAGCTCACTTTTCCATCCGGATGCCCAAAGGCAACGGTCGTGAGTAGCCCGCTTTTGCTCGGAATGATTTTGTCCCCAGTGTTCATGACCAAAAATGCACCCGTTCCATAGGTAATCTTAGCTTCACCCATCTGCGTGCACCCTTGTCCAAAGAGAGCTGATTGCTGATCACCGAGAATTCCTGTGATTGGAATTCCGTCTGGTAAAAATTCAAGCCCTTGAGTCTGGCTGAAGTGGGTTGAGCTTGGCTTAATTTGCGCGAGTGCCTGCACGGGGATTTCGAAAATATCAGTCAATTGACTTGACCAAGAGCCTATATTTAAGTCGTAAAGCATAGTGCGCGAGGCATTTGTGTGTTCGGTTACAAAATCCTTACGACCGCTCATTCGATATACAAGATAGCTGTCTATTGTGCCGAGGCACAACTCTCCACCCGCACTCCACTTCTTAGCTGATGGATTGTTTTTTAGAATCCACTCCATTTTGGTAGCACTGAAGTATGGGTCACACACAAGGCCTGTCTGTTTCTGGATGGATACATCAGTTCTGTTTGCTCTGAGCTCTGCACAACGTTCTGCTGTCCGGCGGTCTTGCCAGACAATAGCATTACCGGCAGTTTCGCCAGTGCGCCTGTTCCAAGCGAGACATGTTTCTCGTTGGTTTGTGATACCGATGCACAGGATGTCTTTTTTGCTAACTGTTGGGTAGGTTTGACCAAGTGTACGCCAGCTACTTTCAACTGCGGCGGCAATGCTTTTCCAGATGTCCTCTGGGTTATGTTCTACCCAGCCGGGGGTCGGAAAGATCTGAGGAAACTCTACTTTTTGATGTGACAATAGCCGGAGAGTGTCCGCCTCATAGAAAGCGGCGCTGGATCCAGTCGTTCCCTGATCGATAGCCAGAATCAATTTTGTCATGATAACCTCGACTGCTGGAATTATTTTTCAAGAATAAGGTGAGCTCTATGACTCTGCAAGTTCCAAAGGAATTCAAGGCAGATTACGAACAAGCGAATTGGGAGCAAAGAGCGGGGCTTTTTGTGTGGCCATCTCTTGCTGGAACTGTGTTGTCTGATGACGAGCGTCGTTTGCTTAGCCTTTACAAGCCAAGCGGTGTCGTGTTGTTTCGCAGAAGCTTGAAGTCTCTTTCTCAGGCGCGAAAATTATGCGAAGAGATTTCTCTTTTGACGTCGGCACCTCATCAACCACGCGGCGCCGTTATCGCAATTGACGAAGAGGGTGGCAGAGTTTTTCGTTTACCACCCCCCTTTCCCAGGAATTCTCCTGCGTCTGAATTTGCTCATGATGAGAGTGAGGACTCCTTACGCTCACAAGTTATCCTCCAAGCTTCGGTTGCCCGATCCATTGGTGTGAGTTGCATGCTCGCACCTGTCGCTGAC
>JBEAPS010000145.1:0-4213 GCA_041164285.1 Pseudomonadota bacterium | reverse complement strand
AGACGAGTCGGCCGAACAAATCAAATTGGCTATTATTGGCCGACCAAATGTTGGCAAATCCTCCATTTTGAATCGGATTGCAGGCGAAACAAGGAGCATTGTAGACTCTCGTCCTGGTACAACTCGAGATGTTGTTGATATTTCTGTTCGAGCTTTTGGGCGTGAGTTCAAGATTCTTGATACGGCAGGAATCCGGCGAAAAAGTAAAATGACAGACCGACTCGAAAAATACTCGGCTTTAAGATCGGTCGCCTGTCTTGAGGAGTGTGACGTAGCTGTTCTTGTTATCAACGCTGAGGAGGGTCCGACTGAAGGCGATGCTCGCGTTGCCGGCTATGCGTTTGAAATGCGCAAGCCGATTCTAATTGTTGTCAATAAATGGGACCTAATTGAAAATAAAACATCCACGACCGTCAATAAATACCAAGAAGAGCTTGGGCTTGCTCTGAGGTATATTCGCTATGCTCCCGTTCTATTTACAAGTGCGGAAGAAAATCAGCGTATCAGTAAAATATTGCCAACTTGTATCGATATGTACGAGGAAAGCAAAAAGCGAATATCAACTTCAGAGCTTAACAAAACGCTTCGGTCAATTCTTGAAAAACACACTCCGCCATTGACGAAAAATCGGTCAAGACGAATTAAGTTTTTTTATATGACGCAGGTAGGCTCCCTTCCCCCTCGCTTTGTTATTTTTTGCTCTGACCCTAAAGATGTTCACTTCAGCTATCGCCGGTTTTTGGAAAATGAGTTTCGTGCTGCGTTTGGTTACAGCAACATTCCAATTAGCTTGTTTCTTCGAGAGCGTGCACGAAAGGTACATGGATCAAAACCTGAAAAAGACTTGCTTGAAATGAATCCAAGTAAGTTCAATCTCGATTGGGAAGAGGACACTGCTGATGACACTGAGTTTATAGACTTAGATGAGTCAGAGATCGTTTATGATGACGAGGTTGATGTGTAATGAGCTTGGCTCATTTGGAAAGTAGAAAAAAACATGCTGCACGTTTGTGGTCAGAATACACGGACGCGCAAGGTCCGAGGCAGTTAGATAAATGGATTGCCCAGCGTCTGAAAGTCGAAAAGAAGTTTGGTAGCCAAGATCGGAAGTTTTACAGTAACGCTTTGTTTTCGATTGCTAGACATATTCATACATACCTCTTCCGAAGCCATTGCTTTCGACAGTTTGGCCTTCAAAGTTTATCAAATTTCCGCGATCTCGACCGCAAAACCATGGTTCGTGTTCTGGATTCTTTTGCGCGCGAATCAGCTGATGAATCTGCCAGTTGGGCGCTAGTACGTTCAGTTCCTCCTCATGATCTTCTTGATTTCGTATTCTCGGTGTCAGATGCTCAGAGTTCAAATGAATGTGAATTGAGTGATTTTCAGAAGCAGACTGAGAGTTTGTTTATTGCTTCAGGGTGTCATGCAAGTGAGCCGGATTTCGTTTACCTTTCGGTGCTTCTTCTCGCTTATGGAATTCCCGTCGCATGGGCTGAGCAAGTGGCGCAACGAGCTCGGAAAAGCGCTTGGGATGTGCAAACAACGTTTGCATTTATATGTGGTCAAAATGAGAGAGCTCCATTATGGATTCGAATCAATCATGTCGATAAGAAATCTCTGGTTGAGCAGGACCTACTGTCACATGGTCTGAAGCTTTCGTGGATGAGTGAATTGGCTGCATCCGTTGAAGGAAGTTTTGGTTTGTATCAGGCATCGAGTTTCAAGAGTGGCTTCTTCGAAATTCAGGATCTCGCGAGCCAACAAATTGCTGCTTCTGTGGGGGCTCGGCCGGGGGAGAAAATTTGGGATGCATGCGCTGGTGGCGGTGGAAAAACTGTAGCTTTGGCTTCCGACTTACGCGGTAAAGGAGCTCTCTACGCAACTGATGTTAGGGAATTTAAATTAGATGAGGTTAAGCGCAGAACTCTTCGGGCAGGCTTCCATAATGTTCGCACGATGGCTTGGGATGCGAGTGGTGAGCTCAAAGCGGGAATTGAGGTGGAGCGTCAGGCGGGTTTTGATGCTGTTCTCATTGATGCTCCCTGTAGCTCGTCGGGCACTTGGAGAAGAAATCCGGACGCCCGTCTGCGTGTTTCGACATCAGCTGCGCGCTCTGAGTTGATTGCGCTTCAGAAAAAAATTCTTACACAGGCTTCAATTCAGGTGCGTCCGGGAGGACGCCTCGTATATGCGACCTGCAGTTGGTGTGTCGATGAAAATGAAGGTGTTGTTCAGGCATTTTTGGATGAAGCGGGGAAAGAATTTGCTCAATCCACAACGACACAGGAAGGTCTTTTGTTAGGTCATCCTGCTCAAGACAGCGATACAATGTTTGTAGCTGTTTTCGATAGAAGTTCCGACATCTAAGGTTCAGAACTTAAAATTCAATTGTGAGCTTGCTTCGGGTTGCGCCTGATTTTTTTTCTCATAATTTCATAATCTTATGATTATTCATGTCAAGGTGACAGTCTTTTTTCCGACCATCAGAAATGGTTTGTTGGGGTGCTTCGAGGTGGGTGTCCAGACTCATGTTGCTTGCGTGAGGCTAGACCAATTTCTCTGGCAATCTGTATCGGGGGCAAAATAATGCAGTCCGTGAGGAGGAGCTCAAATTCTGAAACGGTTTGTCATGTCATCATGAATCCCGTAGCAGGGCGAGCTCACCGCGATCGTCTCGCTCTTGCGCTCAGAAATTGCCTGCCAAGCTGGCCCGTGACACTCCATGCACCTGGCACACCTTCTGAGATGCAAGCGTTGATTCGCTCTGTGGGAAAAGATGAAGACCTCGTTATTGCTGGGGGTGACGGAACACTTCAATGTGCATTGCCAGCACTCATGGAAACCGGGCACCCATTGGTAGTCTTGCCACTAGGAACTGCAAATGATTTTGCAAGGCAGTGGGGCTACACGGCCGATGTGAATTCTGTCTATAAAGCATTATCTCAGGGAACTCTAATGCAAGTCGATGTGATTCAGTGCAACGACGTTCCCTTCCTCACGGTAGGAGGACTGGGAGTTGGTGCGCTTCTGACAAGAGACTTTAATTGGCTCAGGCAGCAGTCACCCAGTTTGAAGAGAGCTCTTGAGTCGATCGGACCAGAAATTTATACAGCTATGGCTGCTGCAACGATCGTCGGACGACGCTCGTATCTGAGGCAACTGGAAATTGAAGCGAGTGGCGCAGTTTGCTCAGGACGATTCAGCAATATTTTTATTTGTAATCAGAAGAGACTGGGCGGTCAGTTGTGTGTTGCTCCTTTGGCAAACTCGTCTGATGGGCTCGTAGATATCTTGTGTTTGAGGGGCGAAACTCCATCTGAACTCATTCATTCCCTTGCATGTCTGAGAATGAACAAAGAGCCCAAGCTCTCTGAAAGAATCACCGGACGTGATGTGACACTGAGAGCGTGCGACGGAAAGCCTATATTAATGTTTGCAGACGGTGAAAGTTATGTCTTAGCGCCGGAAATAAAGATAACAGTTCACAGAAAAGCCATTTCTCTTCTAACAGAAATTGGTGATGTGGCATGAATACACCATCAGTTCGAAAAATTTTAGTTCTCAATTTTCTCGAAACCGGCGAGCCTGATAACGCTGTCGTTCACTTTGACGGCATCGAATTTCAAGTAAACGAGAGAAAAATTGGATGGGATTTTTCACTTGCTTTTTTTCACATTCAAGAGTGTGAGTCTGAATTTGATGCAATTGTACTGAGTGGTATTAGGGAAAAGGCAGTTTTTGGTCAGAAAGAGGTAATGCATAGGCCCACGCGAGAACTCATTCGCTATACAGAAAGGGTTCCCGTATATACGGGGGTAGAACTTGTAGCGCTTTTCGGTAGCTGGACTCTGAGGCGTCTGATGCACGAGGAGCCACACTTCTTTAAGAGAAAAAAAGTGCTTTTCCACACAGCATTTTTCTCGCCCTTCACAGAAGCACTGTCAGACTCAAATGCTGTGATTCAGTCTGCAGATGCTCTCTTTATTTTTGGACTGCCCACCCTCCTTCGAAACGAACAACAGGTCGTTAGGTTTTTCAGAATGGTGTCGCCCATGCTGTCATCTCAGCTAATGGAAGGGAATCATATATTTTCGGGCTGGATGAGAAACCACAGAAGAAAATGGCTCAGCAAGTGGATTGCAGACTGCGATGTTTTTGTTACCTACAATGCACTATTGGGGCAAATAGACGATCCAGAGGCTTTCGAAGG